>CALYAP010000026.1 GCA_944393575.1 uncultured Clostridia bacterium | reverse complement strand
GTATAGTTTTATTTAACGTTGCTTGCCTCTCCTGGAGCCGGGCGTTTTGTTCAACCTTTTTGCTGTTAGCAGCTTCATATTTTTCTTTTGCCATAGCTAGCTGCTGCTCTTCAGCAGAAATCTTTTCGCTTAAAGCTAAATAGGCCTTTTGCGCTGTCTCTTTATCCGGATAGGTAAGTGCTTTTTTCTGGGTAGCGATCTGGGTATCCAGTCGTCCTATTTCTATTTTCAGTTCTTCTAGAACCTCATTACCATTTTGCAGCCGTTCCGTGGTTTTGGCCAGCTCTGTTTCGGTAGTAGCCAATTGTTCCATTTTAGTTTGGTAATCGGCCTCTTTTTCTGTGAGCTCTGCAATTTTTTGCATAGCTATATCGGCCTTTGCTTGTGCTGATGTTAACTGTTGCGGTGCATCAGTTAACAGTTGTTGAATACTATCTGCATTATATTCTGTGCATAAATTTTGCGCTCGGAGATTATTTTCAGTCAGGACATTCTGTGCTTGGCTGCTTAGGTCGGCGCTGATCGTCCGGGCTTTTTCCATGTCTTCCAGAGCCTGATCAACCATTTCTTTGCTGGATTGTTCCTGGGGAAGCAGGGCAGGGTGGGGATGATCTGTTGCCCCACAGACAGGACAAGGCAACCCTGGCTGCAGAGTGCTGGCGAGTATGCCCGCCTGGGAGTTGAGAAACGCGGTCTGCAACTGGGTATAAAGAGCGCTTTGGGCCTCAAAATGACTTTTAGCTTCCAGATATTGCTGTTGAAGTGATATGAGCTGTTGGTTTGAATTCTGCCATTGCTCTAATTGATACAAGAGTTTTTCCTGTGCTTCTACTGCTGTTTGTGCTTTATTTAATTCCACTTTAGCCGTAACAAGCTGGGCTTCAATATTATGTAGGCTAGCAGTCTGTTGTTTGAGAGTAATTTGTTGTTCCTGCAAGGACTGCTGTTGGTTGATAAGAAGCTGATATGCCTGCTTATATTTACTCAAATTATGTTGATCTTGGTCTAGCTCTTGTTGTTTGTTTGCCAGTTCATCATAGATGGGGAATTGTTGGCTGATCAAGCTGCTTTGAGTCCTTAAATCATTTAAATAAGTTTCTTTATCACTACTTTTCTCCAGCTCTGTTTTAAGCATCACTAAATTATTTTCAGTATCAGCTAGTTCTGCGCAGAGAGAATTAATCGTTGCTGTTAAATTGTTTTGTTGTTCACATAGCTCTAGATAACGCTTTTCTAGTATATTTACCTGGTTCGCTTGTTCAGCAATGGCTAATTGCTCTTGTTTGTAGGAAAAGAGATCATTCTCCTGTGAGAGCTCTTGCAGGCGGTTTTGCGCTTGTTGTAATTGCTGGAATTGACGGGCCAAGTCTTCTTGATAAGCGAAGACTTTCTCTAGTGCAGTGATTTGTTGTTCCACATCGCTTTTTTGCTTATTGAGCTGCTGCTGATAAGTTTCATCTTCGGTGATGATAGCGGCTAGTTGAGTTAATAATTGGTCAGTATCAGTAATATTATCATTAGCGAGCTGTACTCGCAGTTGTTCAGCAGTAGGAGAATTAGCATTATAACTGATACTACGAGCGAACTGGAGCAGGCTTTTTTGGATATCTTGATATTTGTTTTCCAAGTCCGAAGCTTTTTGCTTGAGCTGGTCTTGGAAATCTTTATAAATATCCGTATTGAAAATCCGGCGGAAAATATCGCTGCGGTCTTTAGTTTCTGCGCGCAATAATTTGAGAAAATCTCCTTGGGCTATCATGGCTATCTGGGTAAACTGTGCTAAAGATATTCCCAATATTTCCTCGATTTTTTTATTAATTGCAGCAATGGAGGTCAACACTTTACCATTAGGCAGGGTTAAAATAGCCTCTGCTGCTTTTTTGGTCTCGCCATTACCACGCTTCCTTGGACGCAAATATTCCGGACTGCGGCGGATAGTATAAATTTCATCACGATAAGAAAAAACAAGCTCGACAAAGGTTTCCGTCTCTGCCGCCGCAAAGTCGCTACGCAGCATTTTTGGTTCTCTGATGCCGCCGCTGGATGCTCCATAGAGGGCAAAGGTGATGGCATCAAAAATCGTCGTTTTGCCCGCGCCGGTATCACCGGTGATCAAAAAGAGACCGTTTTCGCCTAAAGCTGCCATATTGATGACTGTTTCTTTGGCAAAAGGGCCAAAGGCGCTCATGGTGATTGTCAACGGCCTCATTAATGTTTCTCCTCCATCTCCTGAAAGATTTTTTGCACAATAGCTCTTTTACTATCCCCAAGCTCGATATTTTGCTGATAGGCATAGAATTCAGTAAACAATTCTAAGGGGCTTTTATTATTGATATTAGCGATATTGGCTTCACTATCCGCTGTTGCATAGCGTGAATTGTTGAAGTCCAGGGTAACGATATTAGGGTAGATATTTCTCAACGAAACCAGCGGATCTACCAGATCTTCCTCATCAGTCAAAGTGATATGTAGATAATCATTGCGGTCTGCTGCCAGATAGACTTCTGGCGATAATAGTTTCTCGATCGGTCCACTGATCTCACGCAGATCATGGAGAGGGGTCAGTGGCAGGAGATCGATCTTAATATCAGCCTTTTCTTTGAGTTCTACTAGAGTGGCAGATTTATGATGCAGGGCTTCAGAAAAAGAATATTTAAGAGGAGAGCCTGCATAGCGGATATGCATTCCGCCGATTGACTGCGGTCTATGGATATGTCCCAGTGCCACATAATCAAAGCCGGCAAATACTGAGGCGTCAATATTGTCTAATGTACCAATACTGATTTGCTCTGATTCTGAACGTTCCGGGTTGACTCCCTGCGCGGTGATAAATTGATGAGCTAGCAAAACATGGCGTTTATCCGGATCTAGAGGTGTTGCAGAGAGGATGACTTGCAGTGCATCTTCATAGCTGATGATATTGGCTTCCGGATAATAGCGTCTGACTTGGGCTGGTTTGACAAAAGGCAAAAGATGGAAAACCACTTCCCCGTATTCATCAGCAAGCGTTATTGTTTGTAGTTGCCCTTCAAAGAGTCCAGCCAGATACACCTGCTGTTTCTCCATGATTCCACTGCCATAATTGATGCGTTCTGGTGAGTCATGATTGCCACTGATCAGCATAACTGGTTGGCCATATTGGGCTAAACCAGTTAAAAATTGGTCAAAGACCTCAACCGCTTCAGCTGACGGGTCTGATTTATCATAGATATCTCCACAGATAAGAACTGCATCAGGGTGATGTATTGCCACAAGATCAAGGATTTTAGTCAAGATATCCTCTTGGTCTTGTAGTAAGCTGAATTCTCTGAGCCGTTTACCGATATGAAGATCTGCTAAATGCAAAAAACGCATTAGGATACCCCTATTACTGAGAAGATATTGTATAGCCTATCCGCATAGACATTGCTGAGGCGGAAAAACTATTTTAATGCAATATTCCCTTTTTCTCGCGCGATATCCTGTGTCCTCGTGAATTAATTGCAGTGATAGTAGCCTTCCCAGCAAAGAAAATTATTTATGCAAGGATATTGTCAATAAATCAAGAATATAATTCAGAATGCGTATTTCAGAAAGGAATTTATCTTAACTAATGAAGCTGAAAGGTAATAAGGCTGGCATAGAAGCCTTAAATATTGATTCATATCAACTGCCTGTTCTAGGTAAGAGCCTGATTATAGGACTTATCGTTGGGGTGGTGGTTTCCCTATATCGAATGCTGCTTGAATTCCTAGAAAAGAGCGCTTTCTCCATCTACGATTATGTCCGCGATAACCCGGTTTGGATCGCCCCGATGTTTATCATTTTGATCCTTGTTGCTTTATTGGTTGGCAGAATTATGAAGGCTCAGCCTATGTGTAGCGGTAGCGGTTCAGCTGAAGTCAAAAATCTTATTGCTGGCCGTAGCCAATATAGTTGGTGGAGAGTCTTGATCGCTAAAGTACTGGGTAGTGGGTTAGCTACTGCCGGTGGATTGTCGCTCGGACGTGAGGGCCCCTGTATTCAGCTAGGGGCTTGCGTAGCCCAGGGTATCAGCGATAAGTTTTCTCATTTCCCGGTCGAAAAAAAGGTTTTGATCGCCAGTGGTGCCGGAGCTGGTATGGGGGCTGCTCTCAATGCCCCTTTGGCCGGTGTGATGTTTGCTATTGAGGAGATTTTTAGATATTTTTCGCCATTGATTTTGCTGTCTACTTTGACAGCTGCTGTGGCGGCACAGTTTGTTTGCCGTAGTATCTTTGGCATAGCGCCGGTTTTAGAATTTACTGTAGATACATCAATTCCGCTTGCTGATTTTTGGGTCTTGATCGTCTTTGGCCTGGTTATCGGAATCGCAGGATCTGTATATAATTATGTGTTGCTTAAAGTGCGCACAGCCTATAATCGGGTGCGTTTTTTAACTCCCAGTAGAAGACCATTGATTCCCTTTATCTGCGCTGGCGGACTAGCCTTGATCATGCCAGAAGTGCTTTGTGCTGGTCATGCTGTCTTTAATATCATTGAGCAGCCTAATGATTTAGGCTATCTTTGGGTATTGCTGGCAGTGAAATTTATCTTTGTAATGATATGCTTAGGCTCCAATACTCCGGGGGGCGATTTGTTTCCACTGTTAGCTGTTGGCGCGATTATTGGTTCCATATTCGGTACTATCGCTATTAATTATTGGGGGTTTGCTCCAGAGTTTTATTACCATTTTATTATTTTAGCAATGGCCGGCTTTTTTACCTCCATCGTTGGGGCGCCAATCACAGCCATCGTGCTGTTGATGGAGATGACGGGGTCTTTCCCCTTATTGCTATCCTTATCAGTAGTATGTTTGATATCTTATGTGGTTACCGATCTTTTGGGCGGTACTGCTGTTTATAAAAAAGCCCGTATCACTTATGAACGGGAAAATGCCAAAAGTCCGGTAGTAGCTACTGATAATGCGGAAAAGATAACCGTTGAGCTGATTGTGCATTTTGGCTCACCGGCAGATGGCAAACAAGTTAAAGAATTGCTGTTGCCCCCTAATTGCTTACTTATCTCCATTAGGCGTGGCGATCAGACAATTATACCTAAAGGGGATACACAGATTATAGCAGAAGATTATTTGGTGTTTATCACTGACCGTTATGATGAAGATAACACTGCCATTTATGAGAAGCTGATCGAATTGACTACGAAATAATTTTATATTACTAGGATTGTGCAAAATAGTAATGAGGTAGAAAATATGCAGGAGATCAAATTACAAGCTAGAAATGACAATGAGCTTTTAGCTTATTTGTTGGCTAGAGCAGGTATTGATTTTGAACGTCCATGTGGTGGCATTTTTCATTGTGGTAAATGTAAAGTTAAAGTAAGTGGCCCCTTCGATGAGATTAGCGAGGAAGAAGGCGCATTGCTATCTCAAGAAGATATCGCTTCTGGAGTTCGCTTGGCTTGTTTTGCCCATGCTTTAGGTGAAGTGACAATCTATTTGCCAGAAAAATAAGTGCTAAGTATTAAAGTGGTGATTCAGATGTCAAAAGATATCACTATTTATTTTAGTAGCAAAGAACAAGTCATATCTTCCGGCTCGGCAGCCTTAGCGGTGGCCTTTGATTATGCCAAGAATCACCAGATTCTTTTACCATCAACTACCCGGCTATTAAAAACTCCATCTGGAAAACCGTATCTGACGAACCCTAAAATCAAATTATCTATATCGCATAGCGGGAAATATTGGTTAGCTGCTTGTAGTGTTGCTGAATTAGGTATTGATTTGCAACAGCATGTTGATTGCCGCAGAGAGGCTTTGTCCCGTAGATTTTTTCATCCGGATGAATATCGCTGGCTGAAATCACAGGACTTCAAGCCTTTTTTTTCTTTATGGGCAGCTAAGGAAAGTTATGCTAAGTATACGGGAGCTGGCATATCTGTTTTTAAGTCCTTTTCACTGGTCAATAAACAGGGAATAGTACCAAAGATCGGGAGAACAAAGCTACAAATCATACCCTTTAGGGATGGTTATACATTGGCCCTTTGTGCAGAAACTATTGATGAAATTATATTTAAAGAGGATTTTTTAGAAAGGGTGTAATAGTTTTGATAAGACCAGCAACAAGAGAAGATTATGATAATATTTATCATTTAGTCAGGACCGCTTTTGCTACCGCACGAGTCAAAGATGGTAAGGAACAAGATTTTGTCAATAAATTACGTGCTTCATCGGGATATATTCCTCAATTAGAATTAGTGATGGAAGTAGAAGGTGAGCTGATCGGACATATCATGTTTACCAAGTTAATTGTTCCTGTTAGCAAAGGGAATTTGCCATCTTTATTGGTGGCGCCATTATGTGTCAAACTAGCAGAACGCAATAAAGGCTATGGGTCGCAATTGATGAAGACCGGTTTTAGTATTGCCAAGGATCTTGGCTATACTTCTGCCTTTTTGGTTGGTGATCCAGAATATTATCAACGGTTTGGCTTTCGCCCAACAGGGCAGTTTGGTATTAAAAATAAGAGTGATATTCCGGATCGTTTTGTTTTATGTTGTGAGCTTTTACCCGGGGCGCTAAAGGATATCAATGGGTATGTTAAGATTGAGTAAACGATTATTCCAGTACAAAAAGGGTCTGGCTTGATGCCAGACCCTTTTTATTTATAATACAATTATTATGATTCTTTATTGTTCTGCCAATACTTTCAAAATGGCTTCTACTGCATATTGCATATCATCTTCTGTAGTAAAGATACCTGGGGCGAAACGCACGGTTCCTTCTGGATAGGTCCCTACACTTTTATGAGCCCGTGGTGCACAGTGCAGTCCGCAACGTACCATGATGCCGTATTCATTTTCTAACATCCAGGCGATCTTAGCATTATCGCAGCCAAGAAAATTAAGTGATATTACAGCAACTCTTTGCGGATAGTCTTTACCAATGATATCGATTTGCTCGTGGTCCTTAAGCCCATCAATAAAAACACGGGTTAATTTCTGTTCATGAGCATGAATTTTTTCGATTCCTTGTTCTTCTAAAAAGTCCATAGCAGCAGCTAATCCTGCCATGCCGGGTAAGTTCATTGTTCCAGCCTCGAAACGGTCTGGCAATAAATTTGGCATAGTTTCCAAATGAGAAAAGCTTCCAGTCCCCCCGGCAATTAATGGCGTAGTTTCAGCTGCCATTTCATCAGTGATGATAAAACCGCCAATACCTTGCGGCCCCATAAGACCTTTGTGACCAGTAAAGGCCAAAGCGTCAATATGCATATCCTTCATCTGAATCGGTAGGATACCGGCGCTCTGAGCACTATCGACGATTAGTTTTAAATTATTTTCCTGACAAATTTGCCCTAGGGCAGCAATATCGACTATGCCGCCGCTAACATTAGATGCATGCAGCGAAGCAATGGCCCGAGTATTTTCTTTGATCAGCCCTTTGACTGCAGACATGTCTGGCAAACCGTTTTGATCTGGAGGAATGCAATCGAAGCTCACTCCCTGTTCTTGGAGTTGGACTAAAGGCCTCATTACGGCATTATGCTCTAATGAGGTGACGATAATATGGTCACCTGGCTTAAGCCACCCTTTGAGCAGGAAATTGAGAGATGATGTGACATTGGCGGTAAAAATAACATTACGGGGATCAGGCCCTTGGAAAAAAGAGCATAAACGTTCCCGCAGTGTCAAAATGGATTCTGCCGCATCGTAGGCCTTGGCATATCCTCCACGATTGACATTGACGCCAATGTTTGCAATATATTCTGCTACAGCCCTTGCTACCTGGGGTGGTTTAGGATAGGTGGTAGCAGCGTTATCTAAATAAAGTGTTTTCTTATCCATGTAATATATATTACCACATTAGAGGTTAAAAAAATACATTTATCTGTTTTATCTATAAAAAAAATTTATTCAGATATATTATCTATTTCCCTTTAACGAATTTTGTCGTTATACTGAATAGAGATAGTAATAATATTATATGGAGGTGTCATATTGTGCACGGAAAAAAGTGGATTTTGATAGGTGGTTTAGCTATCGGACTTATTTCTGTATTATTAGTATTTTTTGGAAATCCCGGTAATATGGGCTATTGCATAGCCTGTTTTATCCGTGATACCGCAGGTGCTCTAGGTGTGCATCAAGCTGCTGCTGTCCAGTATATCCGTCCAGAGATCATTGGGTTGGTTTTAGGATCACTGATTGCAGCTTTGATCGCTAAAGAGTTTATGCCCAGAGGCGGCAGCTCTCCGGCAACCCGTTTTGTCCTTGGCTTCATGGTTATGGTAGCTGCACTTGTTTTCCTTGGTTGTCCTTTGCGTATGGTTCTGCGTATTGCTGGCGGCGATTTGAACGCTATTGTCGGTCTGGTTGGTTTTGCTGCCGGTATTGCTGGCGGTGTCTTTTTCCTCAAAAAAGGTTACAGTCTTAAACGCACTCATAAAATGCCATTAACTGATGGTATTAGTTTGCCTGTTATTCAGATTGGTTTATTAGTTCTCTTGATTACTGCACCGGCCTTTATCTTCTTCTCTGAATCTGGCCCTGGTTCTATGCATGCACCAATCATTATCTCTTTGATCGCTGGCTTGATTGTCGGTGTATTGGCACAGAGAAGCCGCCTTTGCATGGTTGGCGGCATCCGCGATCTGATCCTTTTCAAGGATTGGACTTTATTGCTCGGTTTTGTCGGAATTTTGATCGCCGCAGCTATTGCTAATGTCTGCTTTGGTTTCTTCCATGTCAGCTTTATGGATCAGCCGATCGCTCATACTGATGGCGTATGGAACTTCCTCTCCATGGCTGCTGTAGGTCTTGGCTCGGTCATGCTGGGTGGTTGCCCATTGCGTCAGCTGGTGCTTTCTGGCGAAGGCAATTCGGATTCCGTGATCACTGTTTTTGGTTATTTTGTTGGCGCCGCCTTTGCACACAATTTTGGCCTGGCTTCATCTGCTACTACCGTTACAGATGGTGTGGTCAGCGGCGGCCCTACTTTAGCGGGTAAAATAGCGACAATAGCTATTATCGTAGTTTTGGTGATTATTGCTGTTATCAATACTAAAAAAGCACCAGAACCGGTGGTTGCAGAAACAGTAGAAGAGAAACCAGAACCTACTGATATGCAAGTTGCTAAATAGGAGGAATAATATGATTACGGTAGATGCTAGAGGACTTAGTTGTCCACAACCAGTATTACTTACTAAACAAGCTCTAGATGCTCATCCTGAAGGTTGCCGCGTTTTGGTCGATGCTCCGGCTGCTAAAGCTAATGTTACTCGCTATGCACAAAAAGCAGGATTTAATGTTGCCATTAGCGAACAAAATAATGATACGATTATCGACATTAGTAAATAGGCAGCTGGTGATAAAAATGAAGGATTATATTGCTACTTTTTATACTGTTTATGATGCTATGGTTTTTCAGCGTATTCTTGAAAGAAGGATGAGTATCCCTACTAAATTGATGCCAGTCCCTAGAGAACTCAGTTCTTCCTGCGGCACATGCGCTAGTTTTAGTTGTGAAGATGAGCAGCTGGCGTCAATTCCTATCAAACCGCTAGAAAGGCTGGTTCAAGTAGTAGATGGAGAATATCTTAATATCGCTGATAACCGTTAATTAGTAGTAGCAATAGTAGTAGTTGTAGTTAATAATAAAACGAGTGGAGTTATTTCCACTCGTTTTATTATTTTTAGATCTGATATTAATGGAGGAAAAAAGGGGATCGAAGCTGAATTTAACACAGAAGAGAACGAGTCAATAGTTAAGAATATAGAAAGGTAAAAAATGAGCGATATTAGAGACCAAAAATTAGCGTCTAATGGCGAAGATAAAATTCAGTGGGTCGCATCTTATATGCCCTTGCTAAATAAAATCAAAGAGGATTTTATTCATAGTCGTCCTTTTGCCGGCCGCCGGATTGCGATGAGCATTCATTTAGAGGCTAAGACAGCTTATTTGGCGATTACTCTTGCAGCTGGTGGGGCAGAGGTTTTTGTTACCGGCTCCAATCCGCTTTCTACCCAGGATGATATTGCGGCTGCTTTAGTTGAGCGTGGATTTGAAGTTAATGCTATTCATGGAGCCGATGAGTCTTGCTATCAGCGCCACTTAAAGGATACCTTAAGCTGCCATCCTCATCTGATATTGGATGATGGAGGCGATTTTGTCAGCCTTTTGAGCGGCGAATGTGCCGGTTGCTGCGACCAACTGATCGGCGGTTGTGAGGAAACGACTACCGGGATTATTCGTCTAAAGGCCAGGGAGGCTGAAGGTACACTCAATTTTCCGATGATTGCCGTTAATGATGCTGATTGCAAGCATTTGTTTGATAACCGCTATGGTACTGGACAATCAGCGCTTACCGCTATTATGGCGGTGACGAATTTAAGTATTGCCTCTCGTACTGTGGTAGTAGCAGGTTATGGCTGGTGTGGCAAAGGTGTGGCTATGCGCGCTAAGGGTATGGGTGCCAGAGTCATTATTACTGAAGTGGATCCTGTTAAGGCTATCGAAGCTGTTATGGACGGGTTTGAAGTTATGCCGATGCTGCAAGCCGCAGAGGAAGGAGACCTTTTTATCACGGTAACTGGTTGTAAAGATGTGATTACTGCAGAGCATATGCAGCGAATGAAGGATGGTGCTATTCTATCCAATGCTGGCCATTTTGACTGTGAGGTGAATAAGCATGACCTCAAGAACTTGGCCTGTGAAATAGTAGAGCGGAAGCCAAGTATTACTGGCTATCGGATGACGGACGGGAGAATGATCAATCTTTTAGCTGAGGGCCGCTTGGTGAACCTGGCTGCCGGAATGGGTCATCCAGCTGAAATTATGGATATGAGTTTTGCTATTCAAGCTAAAAGCTTGGCTTATTTGGTAGAATATCAGTCGCAGCTTGCTAATAAGCTTTACCCAGTCCCAAAGACAATAGATGATGAGATAGCCCGTTTAAAATTAGCATCTTTACGAGTACAAATAGATACCTTAACAGCAGAACAGGAAAAATATTTACATAGTTCCAGCTGCTGAATCGTTGATCATACTAAAAACAGCCGGTGTTTACCGGCTGTTGTCTTTAAATGGCATATTTAGAAGTTTTGCTCAATGGGGCATGTTCTAAAACAAAATTACAGAAAAGACGTTCACGTTCATTTAGACGGTCTTTTTTCTGGCGAATGAGATAAAGAAAACGCTCACCGCCATTAGGAAGAGTAAATTCTTTTAATAGTTTAAACCGTACCATATCTTCAGCAGCACGTTCTGAAATAGCAGCAATTCCTAGGCCTTGAACTACTGAGTTCTTTATCCCTTCTGTATCATGCATTTCCGCTACCACGTTCAATTTGCTATTAAAATGATGCTCAGCAAGATAACGTTCAAATTCATGTCTGGTGCCAGATCCGCTAGCCCTACAAATAAATGGTTCTTTTAGTAGTTCATTTAAAGGGTTGCTTAGTTGTGCTATGCTTTGAAAATGTTCATTGTTAGGAGTTATGATAACTAATTTATCGGTTGCAATAGGATAATGACGGTATAAATCCATATTAACCGCTGTTCCGCCAAAACCTATTTTTACTTCACCTTTTTCTATAGCGGTATATACGGTGCTACTATCACAGGGAATGATATTAAAACTAATGGAAGGATGATTGCGGCAGAAGGCAGATATCAATGAAGGTAGAATATATTTAGTAGGGATGGTGGAAGCTGCGATACTGATAATACCCTTTTCTTGTTCTGCCTTATTGCTTACCGCTTCGATGGCTTCATCTCTAAGCCGGATTAATCGACAGGCATAGTCATAGAGTTGTTGTCCTGCTTCTGAAGTATATACCTCACGTGTATTACGGATAAGCAGAGGCACCGCCAATTCTTTTTCTAAGGCACTGATATGAGCACTGACTGTCGGTTGGCTTAAATATAGTTGTTCGCCAGCCTTAGAGAAGCTGGAAAGTTCAACTACTGCAATGAATACCTCTAATTGTCGGAAATCCATATCATGCCTCCAAAATCTTATTATTTTTATTATACCAAAAAAGATATTGTTTGTCACTATAATTGATATTTTGTCTTAATTAGGATATAATTATAATACTTAAGAAAGCTGGCTGTTTTTTAAATATTAAAGGAGTTTAGACAATGAGCGAAGAAAAAAGACGGCTAACTCAAATGACTACATCAGCAGGTTGAGCAGCGAAAATAGGACCGGGAGTCCTATCGGAAATTCTTGCTAGCTTGCCTAAGTTTACTGATAAAAACTTGATTGTTGGTTTCGATAGCAGTGATGATGCTTGTGTCTATCGTATTAACGATGATTTAGCTTTAGTACAAACAGTAGATTTTTTCCCTCCTATGGTTGATGATCCTTATTTGTTTGGGCAAATTGCTGCTGCTAATGCCCTTTCTGACATCTACGCCATGGGGGCTAGGCCGGTTATTGCCATGAATTTGCTCTGTTTTCCTAATTGTCTCTCTCCTGAGGAAGTAGGCCGCATTCTCGAGGGTGGATATTCTAAGGTTGCTGAGGCGGGGGCGATAATTGCCGGCGGACATAGTATCTCTGATCCTGAACCCAAATATGGATTATGTGTTTCAGGTTTTATAGCTCCGGATAAAATTCTTACTAATAATGGTGCACAAATCGGCGATAAGATCATTCTCACTAAGCCATTGGGTAGCGGTATCATGGTAACTGCCGCTAAGGGTGAACTGATTGACGCAGATAGCCTCAAGCCTACAATAGAAGTGATGGCCACTTTGAACCGCCGAGCTGCAGAGATCGCGGCGCCTTATCCGCTGCATGCCTGCACAGATGTGACTGGTTTTGGTCTGCTGGGACATGCTTTAGAGATGGTTGGCGATAACGATAAGGGCATGATAATTGATAGTTCCTCGTTGCCTTTAATTGATGGTGCTTATGAGATGGCGGAGATGGGCTTGGTACCAGCCGGCGCTTATACTAATCGTAATTATGTCGGGGAGCGGGCTCGCTTCAATGATGCTGTTCCGTTGCCTATTATTGATATCCTTTGCGATCCGCAGACCTCGGGAGGATTATTATTCGCTCTTCCTGGTAAAGAAGCCGATGCCTTATTGGCTGATTTGCAAAAAGAAATACCTGCAGCCAGGATTATTGGGGAGATTGTTGCAGGGCAGGGGATAGAAGTTAAATAGTAATATAGTTAATATAGTAATTAATATTGGTATTATTGATAATTAAAAAGGCTTCCACTGATATTTTATCATTGGAAGCCTTAATTCTTAGTATTGACGTTTTTAAAAGCCCATCATATCAGAGATGGATTCTGCTGTCTTATGGCCAATGGTCATTTCCAGTAATTTAAGTGCTACCGGTATAGCTGAAGAAGGGCCGCTGCCGGTTATTATTGGCCCATCGATGCAGATTTGTTCGGTAGTTACTTGTGCGCCTAAAGTGGCTAATTGGTCTAGCCAACGGCCATTTTCACCCTGATAGGTAGTTGCATGCCGATTATTAAGTATCCCTGTTTTGCCTAAAAGAATAGATGCGGTACATACTGCAGCTATTGGCTTATTTTCCGCAGCAAATTCCTTAATAATACGCAGGAACTCGTCATCATTGGCTGTGGAGAAATAATCATAGCGGGCAAATCCGCCTGGTAAAGCTAGCGCCTCAAAATAAGCGCTGTGCACTTCAGCAAACGTATAATGGGTATGTATGGTATGGCCAAAGCTCGTTGGCACATCCTTATTTTGACCGGCCGTATATAGTTTTGCTGAGCGATTCCCGGCGACCATATTCCAGCCAAAAATATCGGTAAAGGCAGCCGCCTCCAATAATTCAAAGCCATTTGGCAGCAAGAGCAAAATATTTTTCATCAGTGACTTCCTTGTTTCTTTTGTTAAGACTTTGTTTTTATTTCACCTAACCATTTATTGATAAATTTAGCATTTATTATTGTAATTCTGCGGTAAATCCATTATCTTTATCGCCTGAGAAAATGATTGTATAGTTTTCTCCGTATTCAGCAGCGATATAGACTCTGTTGGTAGTTGCAATCTCTGACGTATCATCTTTTCCATAGGGAGAGAAATCGATGGAAAATTTTGTAATGTCAGCATCCTCGCCCAGAAAAGAGCTGGTAAAGGAAAGGGTTAAATCAGTATCAGGAGTAATTTCTCCGCCATCTAAATCTGCCATGCCACCCATTCCATAATACTCATCATTGATATAACAAGAGTAGAAAATTTGATAAATCTCTTCGCTTTCACAAACAACTGTCACTGAAAAAGCATCGCTCACGGTTTGTTCTGTAGATTCATTGCTGCAGGAGGTGAGAGTTAATGCCAATATCATGGCTATAAGGATAAAGATGGATTTTTTCATTATGATTCCTCCTCTTGAGATATTGTGATATTTTCAGGATTTATTTTATTTAATTATATCAACCAGACTATATCAAGGCAAGAAGATCAGTCAGTAGCTATTGCTTGTCTAGGCTATGAAAAGGTGGTATAATAAAAAAATGGACGAAAAAAAGAATAATCTTGACGTTACACAGGAACAACAACAAAATATACACCACCATCATCATTCACCAGAGCATCTTAAGGCGGTTTCTAATCGCTTAGCCCGTGCTATTGGCCATTTGGAGTCGATCAAAAGGATGGTGGAGGAAGACCGTGATTGTAGCGAGATACTGATTCAGTTGATGGCAGTTAAAGCGGCAATCAATAATACAGGTAAGGTTATTTTGAAAGAGCATATGGAACATTGTTTAGTCCATGCTATTGAAGAAGGAGACTTCCAGGCAATAGAGGAATTTAATAAAGCGATAGAACAGTTTTTATAAATACTGAGCCGATCGTAAAAAATTAATATAAAAGCAGCGGTTCTTGCTGGTAGCAATGGCCGCTGCTTTTGTGTATTTATTTTACTTTGGGCAAGACATTTTCTTTAAAAAATGTTCTTGCTTGTGCTGGATCGATATTAAATTTCTCATTATCTATCGCTACAGCTACACCTGGTTTATCACATTGCTTCATGCAGAATGTTCCTTTGAAATCCACCTGTCCATGCAAGTTATTTTCTTCAATCATCTGCTGGAAGGTTTGGATCACATTATAGGAACCTTTGATATGACAGGAGCTACCGATACAAACGCTAAGTTCTATCATCTTATTTTTCCTCCCCTTTGATGTAGTTGACATGCAAAAGTTTATGCACTTTGTTTTTCAAAAGCCCATTATAGAGCGGCATCATCAGTGGGTTTTCTTCAGAACGTTTGATATTACACAGTTTGTCGGCAGCATATAGACCTTCGCCGCGTTTGCTCTTAGCTCTTGCTGAAGCAAACGGTTGGCCTGCACCGCTGACACATCCGCCCGGACATGCCATCACTTCAACCAAGTCATAGTGTTCGCCAGCTTTAATTCTTTCGATCAAATCAGAAGCATTTTTAAGCCCGCTGACAACAGCTACTCTAATCTCTCGATCTCCGTATTCTATAGTAGCCTCTTTCACACCCTCCATACCGCGAATACCCTGATAGGCAATAGTCGCCAGAGATGCCCTGGATTTATCAGCGGAAACTCGGCGCAATACTGCTTCGGTGACGCCACCAGTTACACCGAAGATAACGCCAGCACCAGTAGCAGTTCCAAACGGCATATCCACTGCCTCGGGCTCAATTTCGTCGAAGACAATACCAGACTCTTTAATCATCTGGATTAATTCTTGAGTAGTGATAACTGCATCAACAGGGCTCTGGCCATCTAATTTGAGTTCTTCGCGGGTAGCCTCGAATTTTTTAGCAGTGCAGGGCATGATGCCAACATGAAAATGTTTGCGTGATGAATTACGGTTTTCTTCATGCAGTAGGGATGCAAACATATGCATTGGTGACCGACAAGTAGAGACATTCGGCAGCAGCTCTGGATATTTCTTTTCACAGAATTGCACCCAAGCAGGGCAGCAGGAGGTGAAAAGTGGCATATCATTATTATTGTCTTCCAGACGCTTGATCAGTTCATTAGCTTCCTCTAGAACAGTCAGGTCTGCACCAGTTGAGGTGTCATACACTTCGTCAAAGCCCATTTTTCTTAAAGCCGCTACGATCTGCCCCATGGCGTTTTCTCCTGCAGCAAGACCCATTTCTTTGCCCAGTGCTACACGGACAGCAGGGGCAATCTGGGCGGTAACTTTAGTACTTTTATCGTCGAGCGCTAACCATACCCTTTGAGTATCATTTTTTACGATGATAGCTCCTGTCGGGCATACCGCAGCGCATTGTCCGCAGCCAACGCAAGGAGAATCTGCTATTGGCCGGCCAAATGCCGTGCTAATGGTCATCTTAGATCCACGATGGGCAAAATCGATGGCACCCACATTTTGGATCTCATTGCACATTCTCACGCAGTCACCGCAGAGAATGCATTTATGTGCGTCCTTAGTGATGCAGGGAGAGGATTCGTCCAGCAGCGGTTTGGCTGCGGTATTGGGAAAACGTACTCCCTGGATATTGAAACGCATAGCCAGGTCTTGCAGTTTGCATTTTCCATTATTATTGCAGGTAGTACAATCACGGCAATGGTTAGCCAAAAGTAATTCGAGAATATTTTTGCGATATTTACGCAGCCTTTCGGTATTGGTTCTGATTTCCATGCCTGCTTTAGGAATAGTAGAGCAGGCTGCGTCCAATCCACCCCATTTATTTTCGACCATACACATCCTGCAGGCGCCATAAATAGAAAGCTCAGAATGGTAGCAGAAGGTAGGCATTTTGATGCCTGCTTTGCGTATCAATTCAAGCAGATTTTTTTCACCATTGATCTCGACTGGCATCCCATCAATAGTCATAAATTCTTTTTTCTTTTCCATAGTTGTTAGGCCTCCTTGATGGCATGGAACGGGCAAGATTCGATGCAGGCGCCGCATTTAATACATTTGCTTTGGTCGATAACGAATGGTTCTTTGACCTTACCACTGATAGCGGTAACAGGACAAATGCGGGAACATTTAGAGCATCCCTTGCATAGTTCGGGAACAATATAGATTTGT
The DNA here is from genome assembly GCA_944393575.1 of uncultured Clostridia bacterium. Taxonomy (GTDB): domain Bacteria; phylum Bacillota; class Dehalobacteriia; order UBA4068; family UBA4068; genus HGM13862. The sequence continues at coordinate 26,074 of CALYAP010000026.1, read as the reverse complement.
TTGAGTTTTTGACAGGCGCCGGCAGGGCACCGTTTTTGATAGATGTGTGCTTCGTATTCGTCCCGGAAGCTTTTGATAGTGCTTACTACCGGGAAGGCTGCTGTTTTGCCAAGGCCGCAGAGAGCGGTAGCAGAAATAGTATCGGCTAATTCTAACAGCATCTCGATATCGCCATCTTCACCTTCGCCATTGACGATTCTTTCTAAGATTGCCAGCATCCTCTTAGTGCCTTCGCGGCAGGGGACACATTTTCCGCAAGATTCATTCTGGGTAAAATTCATGAAGAAACGGGCAACTTCAACCATGCAGGTTTTGTCATCCATTACAACCAGTCCGCCAGAACCGATCATGGCCCCAGCCTTGGTTAAGGAATCGAAGTCCAAGGGCAGATCAAGATCATCTTTAGTAAGACAGCCGCCTGACGGTCCTCCGATTTGGACCGCTTTGAACTCTCCGCCGTCACGCATACCGCCGCCAATTTCAAAAATGATTTCCCTTAGTGTCGTACCCATTGGCACTTCAATAAGTCCAGTATTGACAATATTACCAGTGAGGGCAAAGGCTTTAGTACCAGGACTGTTTTCCGGACCAATAGTTTTATACCAGGCAGCACCTTTATTGATGATCAACGGTACATTGGCATAAGTTTCAACATTGTTGAGTACGGTTGGTTTATCAAAGAGACCATGCTCAACAGTGCGGGGTGGTTTGACTCTTGGCATACCGCGTTTGCCTTCAATAGAGGCTGTTAGGGCCGAGCCTTCACCGCAGACAAAAGCACCGGCGCCACGGCTGATGTGAATATCAAAGCTAAACTCTGTACCAAGGATATTATTGCCTAATAATCCTGCTTCCTTGGCTTGAGCAATAGCTGTTCTAAGGCGGTTGACCGCCATAGGATACTCAGCGCGGACATAGATATAGCCCTCATTTGCTCCGCATGATAATGCTGCTATCATCATCCCTTCCAGCAAGCTATGCGGATCGCCTTCCATGATGCTACGATCCATAAAGGCGCCCGGATCGCCCTCGTCACCATTGCAAACGACATATTTTTGCGGTTCGGTTTGACGTTTCACTTGAGCCCATTTACGGCCGGCAGGAAAACCACCGCCGCCACGGCCGCGAAGATTAGACTCACTGATCTCAGTTATGATTTCATCAGCAGTCATATCAAAAAGAGCCTTTTCAAAGGCAGAATAGCCACCTACTGCCAGATATTCCTTTATTGAGTTGGCATCGATATGTCCGCAATGGTTCAAAACCAAACGGGTTTGTTTTTTATAAAAGGGGATATCATCTTGTTTTTGGCATATGGTCTTTCCTTTTTGATAGGCCAACCGCTCAATATGTTCACCATTGCTAATAGTTTTCTCAACTATTTCTTCGCAGTCTTCTGGCTTCACTTTGACGTAGAGCCAGCCCTGAGGTTCAATACGGATTAATGGACCCATTTCGCAAAATCCATGACAGCCGCTTTTTTTCATACCGACGACATCATGATGAGGTTCTTGTTCCAATTCAACAGAGCAGGAGATACCTTTTTCCTGCATTAATTGGGTTAGTTTATCAAAAATTTCTAAAGAACCGCTGGAAACACAGCCTGTACCAGCACAAACAAGAATCTTTTTCTCCTCAGCATTTAAAGCCTCTGCATAAACTTGGCGGGCTTTTTGGAGTTCTTCTCTATTATGTAGCATTATAGTTCCTCCTTGAGCTGCTCGAGTAATTCAGATGCTTTATCTGGAGTCATAGCCGGATATACTTTATCGTTGACCGTAAGTACCGGTGCTAATCCACAGGCTCCTAAGCAGGAGACTGTTTCTACAGTAAAGCCTAGATCATCAGTCGTAGCCTTGTCCTCTGATAGACCGAGATCAGATCTTAGTCTTTCCAGAATAGGGATGCTTTTTCTTACATGGCAGGCAGTGCCATCACAGACTTTAATTACAAATTTTCCTTTAGGTTCCAGAGAAAAGTTTTCATAAAAAGTCGCTACGCTATATATTCTAGCTTCGCTTACCCCTAACCGCTCAGCCATATACGGAAAAACTTCCTGAGGCAGGTAACGGTATTTTTCTTGGATACCTTGGAGAATAGCAATAATTGAGCTGGGTTGAGCTCCAATTTCGTCAATAATTTTGTCAACAGCAGTGAAATCGAAAGCTTGTTTCATGTTGACCCTCCCTTAGAAATAACTGACTTTGATTCTTTTACCCATTTGCTTAAGGCATTCGGATAATTCTTCAACTAACCGCATTTTAATATTAAAGCCAATCGGTAGTTTGGGGTTTTGATGAGCGGGGTTGACAGCACGCCCTACATAAAAATTAATATCAGTAGCCTCTTCAAATAGCATTCTGGCAATCAAAGAAGCGGCGTCTTTTTTATAGCTCCATTGAGTATAAAGCTCGTTATCTTTGATATAGTCCTTGGCATATTCCAAAACTTTACTGATAGTAACTACACCCTCTGTTACCAGATCGACTCCCTCAATCTTGGCGATAGGCGGTATTTCTGGATCCACATAGACCGGCATGCTAACATCAAGTTCTTTGCCAAGAAATTTAGCTGCCAAGGATGATGTAGTGCCTCCGCAAATGATATGCTTGCCTTCTTTGGAGAAGAATAACGACATCATCAGCGAATCATCTTTGGGGTCAGATGGCGGACCAAACATCATATTAACCGGTTTGCGCTTGCGCACTTTTACTGTGCAAACAGTAGTATCATCACCTGGTTCTCCGCCATAGAGGGAATTACATTCGTTGATCAGCATTGAGCTGATAGTTTTGGCAGTAAAGTCACTGCAATACATGGTTTCTAGAAACTCGATGATATCTTCTCGCTGCCAACCAAAATTGAGGCTCATGCCAACACCAGCATGGATCGCTCCATCACTGATAGCAACGAAAGTATCGTCTTCCTTGAGCGGAATCTTTGATTTATAGATCACCTTATTATCGATGGTTTCAGAGATCGTGGGGTAATCATAGTTTTTCCCATCGCGCAGCATGATCACATGTGGATTATCATACTGGATGATCTCTGCTTCCTCATTATCAATGATTCGGATAATGGTAAAGGTAGAGTAGGCGACATTACGCACCTTACATATGGGCAAGGTAGCCGCTATCGTTGCAACACAGTCCTCTACCGGTAGATCATTAGCCATCATAGTAGAGATGATTTTGGAAGTTAGTGTTGCTAGAATATTAGCTTTAACTCCGCTGCCCAGACCATCTGCAAGGACTACAACGGTTGAGTTATCACTAGGGTTGATCACTTCAACATGATCACCGCAAAGCTGCTCACCATGTTTTATCAAGCTGATGTGGCCGATATCTGTACATAGATCATTCATCGCTCAACGACTCCTTTAATTTAGTCAATGCCACTTTGGTCTCAGCAGTTGATTCTCCTAACAGAGAAGCTATTTCCTGAACTGCACGCATTTGTTTTTCAATAACTTTGTCGGTTATTTCTACCGTAGTGCGGCTCAGCTCTTGTTTATGTTCGCGCTGTTTGGTCTCATCGGTTATATCACGCATGATGCAGATGATGATATGATATTCTTTATCATAGATAACGCTTTGTTCTACATATTTTTGATATTCAGCAAGATATACTCGTTTATCATAGAAATTTTGTCCTTGCTGATAAGCATTGATGAATGGTGTAGGATCCAAAATACGTACTACTGGGTTGCCTAAAACATCACGCTGGGAGGCGTTGTTGATCAAACGGCAGGCAGCTTGATTGATTTGCTGTACTTCCAAATTTTCGTTGAGAACAATGACGGCATTAGGTGTGTTCTGAATGATATTATCAGAGAAGGACTCTGCCTTTTCTTTTAAGTACGGCAAGCACATGGTAATGGTTGCTTTGCCTTGTAATACTGCCATTGCTTTTTCTCTACAGGTATTATATCCGCAGCTGCCACAGTTTAGTTCATCTTCTGGTTTGGTTTTGCCCATTTCGCGCAACACTTCTTCAATAGCAGAATCTGATACCATAATTCTGCGTTCTTCCAGTGTTTCGAATTCCTTTTTAATAATCTTTTCTGAGATGCTTGCGACATTGAAATCATCTTTTTCCGCATATTTGCTGATGGCAACATAATCACGGATTGGCATGCGGTGATTTTTATCCATGGCTGGTCCGCCAATGCAGCTGCCAGCACAGGCCGACATTTCAATGAAGCATTTATGAATATTGCCGTTAAGAATATCCTCGATAGCATTGATGCAGTTTTCTATGCCATCTACAGTTAGGAAGGTATAGTCCTTGAGTTCGTCAAGATCCATAGTTTTCAGGATACCGCCGGAAGTGGGGAAGAATCTTGCGCGTCCTTCCGTGCTATCGTCTTCAATGTAGTTTAACTGAATTTTTTCATCATAGAGCCACTCAGATAGTTCCTCAAAGGTCAAAGCGCAGTCAACAATATCTGCATATCTTTCCGCCTCTTCCTTTTTGGCGATACAAGGGCCAATGAAAACAGTTTTAGCTTCTGGATGCCGCATTCTAATATCCAGACAATGCGCTTGCATTGGCGATACTACTTTAGCTAAGTAGGGAATGGCTTTAGGGAAATGCTTTTGAACCAATAGATTAACAGTATGGCAACAGGTGGAAATAATAACATCTTGTTGTGCATCTTTCACCATATTTTCATATTGTTTTTTGACTATGGTAGCGCCAATCGCTGTTTCTTCTACGCCGCTAAAACCTAGCTTCTTGAGCGCCTCTTCCATTGATTTAATAGTAACATTATCATAGTTAGCAACAAATGAAGGGGCGATACTGGCATAGACTGGCTGACCGCTTTTGATTAGTTCCTTTGCTTTCGCTACATCATTGCGGATCTCTTTAGCATTTTGTGGGCAGGCAACAAAGCAGTGACCGCAAAGAATGCATTCTTCCGGAATGATATGCGCCTGGTCATCAGAAAAGCGGATCGACTTGACCGGACAATGTCTAATGCACTTATAGCAGTTTTTGCAATTAGATTTTTTTAGCTTTAAATATTCTTCAGCCATCTTTATTTACCTCCGCTTAGCTTTTGCTTGATCGTTTGTCAATTAAAAGATATCTAACACGATACTTAACTGTAATTAATTTTTGAATTCTTTTTCGACAATCAATCCGGGTTTCGTGAAATCAAGTAGCAAATCCTGCTCCCAAAAGACATTTATTTTCAAAAAAGTATATATGCTTTTTGGCCATTTGTTATGTTTGTAGATAAATATTTACTTGTATGGATTATCTTGTCATTTTTTCCCCCATTTACCTGTGTGGCCAGAACTCAATTGTTCTGGCCGCAGCAGGTTGCATCTACAAACCGCAGATATTGGGGGTATTGTTCGATAGGTGCTTATACGGTTTTATGAGTGCCATAATAGGCATTGAGATACATTTGTTTGATTTCGCTCATTAGCGGATAACGGGGGTTAGTACCAGTGCATTGATCATCAAAGGCTTGTTCTACCATATCGTCGAGACGATCCAAAAAGTCTTTTTCATCGATGCCATAATCTTTGATGGTTTTCTTGATGCCAACACGCTCTTTCAAATCATCAATGGCCTTAATCAGGTTTTCTAATTTCTCTTCATCATTTTTGCCTTTAATACCTAAAGCATCAGCTACTTCTGCATATCTGGCTAAAGTGTGCGGATGATCATATTGTGGGAATGTACCCATCTTATGAGGTACTTCAGCCGCATTGAAACGGAGTACTTCATCAATCATTAATGCATTGGCAATACCATGAGGCAGATGATGGAAAGCACCAAGTTTGTGTGCCATGGAATGGCAGACGCCGAGGAAAGCGTTGGCAAAAGCCATACCAGCCATAGTAGCTGCGTTAGCCATTTTTTCTCTGGCAACAGGATCATTTGGGCCATTATCATAAGCACGTGGTAGATATTCGAAGATCATCTGCAGACTACGGATAGCCAGACCATCAGTATAATCAGTGGCCATCATCGATGCATAAGCTTCCAAATCATGGGTAACAGCATCGATACCAGAGGCAGAGGTGAGTCCTTTAGGTGCAGTCATATGCATGTCTGCATCTACGATAGCCATATCAGGCATCAACTCATAGTCGGCCAATGGATACTTAATGCCAGACTGCTCGTCGGTGATAACGGCGAAAGGAGTTACTTCTGAACCAGTACCGGCAGAGGTTGGGATGGCAATGAAATAAGCTTTCTCACCCATCTTGGGGAAGGTGTAAACTCTCTTTCTGATATCTGCGAAGCGCATAGCCATATCCATGAAGTCTGCTTCTGGATGTTCATACATGACCCACATAATCTTAGCTGCGTCCATTGCCGAGCCGCCACCGATGGCAATAATGGTATCTGGTTCAAAGGCTATCATCTGAGCGGCGCCTTCCTTCGCGCAGGCCAAAGATGGATCTGGAGCGACATTATAGAAGGTGGTATGTTGAACACCCATTTCATCTAACTTTTTGGTGATTGGCTGAGTATAACCATTGTTGTATAAGAAACTATCGGTAACGATAAATGCTTTCTTTTTGCCCATTACTGTTTTTAATTCATCTAAGGCAACAGGCAGACAGCCCTTTTTCAAATAGACCTTCTCAGGCGCACGGAACCACAGCATGTTTTCTCTCCTTTCGGCGACTGTTTTGATATTGAGTAGATGTTTAATACCGACATTCTCAGAAACCGAGTTGCCGCCCCAGGAGCCGCATCCCAATGTCAGAGAGGGGGTCATTTTGAAATTGTACAGGTCGCCGATACCGCCTTGAGAAGATGGAGTATTGACCAGGATGCGTCCGGTTTTCATTCTGGCTTCAAATGCAGCCAATTTGTCTTGTTCAGTGATAGTATTAAGATAGATAGAAGCTGTGTGGCCATAACCGCCATCTTCAATTAGACGTTCTGCTTTGCTTAGAGCGTCTTCAATATTTTTAGCATGATACATAGCCAGGACAGGGGAGAGCTTTTCATGAGCAAAAGGCTCGCTGACGTCTACACTGGTGACTTCACCAATCAAGATTTTGGTATCTTCTGGAACTTTAACCCCAGCCATTTTAGCGATGGTATGAGCACACTGGCCAACTATTTTAGCATTTACTGTACCACCCTCTGTAAGGATAATTTTACGAACCTTATCCGTTTCTTCTGGGCTTAAGAAATAGCAGCCACGGCTAGCAAATTCTTTTTTAACTGCGTTGTATACTTTATCAATAACAATAACGGATTGTTCGGAAGCACAAATCATACCGTTATCAAAAGTTTTCGAATGGATAATGGAGTTGACTGCAAGAAGAATATCTGCACTATCATCAATAATAGCAGGTACATTGCCTGCGCCAACGCCCAGTGCCGGTTTGCCGCTGGAATAAGCGGATTTGACCATGCCTGGACCGCCAGTGGCAAGAATAATATCTGCTTCCTGCATTACCATATTGGTCAATTCTAGGGAAGGAATATCAATCCACTTGATGATACCTTCTGGCGCACCTGCTGCAACAGCCGCTTCTAGCACGATCTTTGCTGCTTCAATGGTAGATTTTTTAGCACGTGGATGCGGGCTAATGATAATACCATTACGTGTTTTTAATGCGATCAATGATTTGAAAATAGCTGTTGAAGTTGGATTAGTGGTCGGAATGACAGCAGCGATAACACCTACCGGTTCAGCTATTTTACGCATACCATAAGCACTATCTTCTTCGATAACGCCACAAGTTTTTACATTTTTATAAGCATTATAAATGTATTCGGATGCATAGTGGTTTTTGAATACTTTATCTTCGACTATGCCCATACCGGTTTCTTCCACTGCCATTTTGGCCAGAGGAATTCTCATCTTGTTGGCAGCAGAGGCAGCAGCCAAAAAGATTTTGTCCACTTGTTCCTGAGTATAAGTGGAGAAGATACGCTGGGCTTCTTTTACCTCTGCCAGAGCCTTTTGGAGGCCCTCAACGTTATCTACGATTTCGTACTTGTCTTTTTTCATTTCAATGCTCCTTTATGATTATAGTGTACTTTTAAGCAGAAATATTTTCTGTCAAATGTTTGGAAAGAATCACCAAGGATGAAGCCATATTTTCATTTTGTACCAGTACTCCATCCGGCACATTGAGATGAGTAGGAGCAAAGTTCCAAATGGCTTTGATACCGCTGGCCACTAATTGGTCACATGCTTCCTGCGCCGTATATACAGGTACTGTTATTATCCCTATGTTTACTTTGAGTCGTTGGCATAAGTTTTGTAATTTGTCCATGGCAAAAATTGGTTTGCCCTTAATCTTAGTACCAACTACATCATCATTGATATCAAATCCAGCCACAATATCCAGCCCACATTCATTGAATCCCTCAAAAGCCATCAGCGCATGACCTAGATTGCCTACACCGACGATGACAGCACTATGGGTATCATTATATCCTAGCGCGTCCTCAATATCAGCGATTAGATCTGCAGTAATATAGCCTATTTTAGGCTTGCCCCCATCGCTAACTGAGGCTAAATCTTTACGCACTTGTACATCATTAAATCCCAAAGCATCAGCGATGATAGTAGCCGAAGTGTTAGATGGCGCATTCACTGGAAGCGATTTGAGGTAATTTAAGTACAATGGCAAACGTTGCAAGGTCTGAGTGGTGATATTTTTGACCTTCATGAAACCCAAACTCCTTTATTTGGCTTATTGCTTTATTACGACTATCTTATCTCTAAGGATATATTTCTTTAGCCCATCCCAGATCATTTGGTCATGATCAAACGCTAATCCGTCAGAAGCGACGATACGGGTATCTCCATCACAGAATTGTTTTAAGTCATGATTATCATGTCCCAGGATTTCTATGCTAAGAATATCATCATTATGTTGGAGATAAATTTTTATTTTATCATTGTCGTCGGGAATTATTTCAATATCAAACCATTTGGCATCAGCTGCATCATCATCAGCTTGAATGGCTAACTCCTGATTATTGCATAGAGAACAGTAGGCTTCAGATACTACCCATGCTCTCGGATCACGATGCGGATCGCTATAAAGACCAAGCTGTTCGAGCGGCAATCCTTGAACATGAGTTTCTTCCAACAGTTCTCTTGCAGCTGCCTGATCAGCACGCTCATTTGGTTGCACAAACCCTCCTGGCAATGCCCATTTGTTGATAAATGGATGCCCACCGCGCTTAATCAATAGCAATTGCAGTTCGCCACTATACTGATTGAAAATAAGAATATCAGCTGTTAAAGAGGGGCGTGGATAATCCTTGACTTTGTAGTTAGCCAAGAATTCAGCTTCGGTCAACCCATTTTTATCTCTTATTTCATCCATCTTCTTAGCCCCCTTTATTGTCCTTGTAACCAAAATAAATATACTCAAGGTAATACTTGCTGCCTCTTTGTCTAGAGGGACGTTTGCTTCCGGCTGATTGTTGGTTGGTCTGTGATATCCATCCTTCTATTATGAAACAAGACTGTTACAATCTTCCCATTGGCGATGCTCAGGCATGTGGAGTGCATTTGCCAAATGGTGGGCCGGAAGCAAACTTGATAAAATCTTAGAAAGCTTACGCGAGAATTTTAATTTATTGATTTAGTATTAGAAATCAACTTCAGTGTCGTAGTAGCAGCATTTAAGCAGTTTTTCCATCTCTTCCTGGGTAGGAACGCGTGGATTAGAACCAGTGCAAGCATCACCGATAGCCAAGGTTGCGATCTGTGGCAGTTTTTTGAGGAAATCTTCTTCTTTAGCTACAGACTGACCATCAGCAACAATCTCGCCGCCTTCACCGTAATTCTTAATGCAATGCGGGATTTTCAGATCATCGTTCATCTTTCTCAGCATGGCGATCAGCAGATCAACTTTTTCTGCATCAGTGTTACCGCCAAGATGGAGAGAGTCAGCGATTTCGCCATAACGTTTAAGAGCAGCAGGCTCTTTGGCGTTGTATTTGATAACTTTAGGCAGATACATGGCATTGGCTGCACCGTGAATGATATGGCCTTGGTTGCCATGAGAGAAAGCAGCGCCGGTCTTATGAGCCATGGAATGGACGATACCCAACAGAGCATTGGAGAAGGCCATACCTGCGAGACACTGAGCATTGTGCATGGCATCACGCGCTTCCATATCGCCGTTGTAGGATTTAACCAGATTCTCGTTGATCATCTTGATTGCGTGTAGAGCCAATGGATCAGTGTAGTCACAATGAGCAGTAGATACATAGGCCTCGATAGCGTGAGTCATAGCATCCATACCAGTATGAGCAACTAGTTTGACTGGCATGGTTTCTGCCAATTCTGGATCAACGATAGCAACGTCTGGAGTGATTTCAAAGTCTGCGATCGGGTATTTTACGCCTTTATCATAATCAGTGATAATGGAGAAAGCTGTAACTTCGGTAGCAGTACCAGAAGTGGATGGGATAGCGCAGAAATGAGCTTTTTTACGCAATTTCGGGATACCAAAGACCTTGCACATATCTTCGAAAGTGATATCTGGATATTCGTACTTGATCCACATAGCTTTAGCGGCATCGATTGGGGAACCGCCACCCATAGCGATGATCCAATCTGGCTGATATTTTTCCATCGCCTCGGCGCCTCTCATAACAGTGGTAACGGAGGGGTCAGCCTCAATGCCATCAAAAATCTCAACATCCATGCCGGCTTCTTTCAGATAAGCAACTGCTTTGTCGAGAAAACCATTGCGTTTCATGGAGCCGCCACCAAGACAAATCATTGCCTTCTTGCCTTCAAGAGTCTTTAGGGTCTCGAGTGAACCCTTGCCATGGTATAAATCTCTCGGTAAAGTGAATCTTGCCATTTTTAGTTACCTCCGATCATTAAAATATTAAATATTATTTCGTCTTTTTGAGAGTCCATCTCTCTGTTGATTATATTGTAAATCGCTTTTCGATAAATTTGAAATATATAAGTGGAATATCGATATTCCAATATTGATATGCTGAGCGCTAATTGATTTTAGTAGAGAAAAAAATAATTTGAACATTTTTACCTGGGTTTTTCTGATGTTTGGCGATGATAGGGTAGCGAATTGAAAATACTAATTGTCTATTTTTTCTTTTTTGCAAGTAAACATATTGCTTTTAATATGATTCCCATATCAAGGAGCCAAAGCTATTGCTTATTGAGATGAATCGCAATTGGATAATGCGTCGATAGCTTATTTGAACATGAATGAATCATTAAAATACCAGTTAAAAGACTATATGATTGAGTGATCATGCTAACCATTTAAAGATAGAGTCTTATAAAAAGTATTTCTCTAAAGCGACGAAATCATACAAAAGCTTGTTGTAATAATTTTTAGAATTGCGTAGTCAAATATAGAAAAAGGCATATCGATATTTAAATATCAATATGCCAAGAGCGATAAATGAATTGTTTTTTACTGATTAATTATATTCTTTAAAGGCAACTTCATTTTTAGCTTCAAAAAGTTTATTAATAAAATCCCTGTCAAAGCGGGTCATTGTATATCCTTTAGGGTAAATTAAAATATCTTTGAAATCATTATCTTCCATTTCGCATTTTCGTTGAACTAGGTCATATATGTTGATAAGATGTTCTGGAATAGGTGAGACAAGCATGAATGTGGTCGGTAACTGGTTTAGCATAGCAAATTGACTGCCCCGTTCATAAACATAAACTTTTTTGGGAATATAGTCTTCGTTTTGTTGTGTGTGCGGTTTTTTAACTTCCGGGGTAGAGATATACGGGATAACAGTATCAGCGTGCACTATTTCAATAGAATTAGCCGCTAATTTGTTGTAAACGATCTTCTTACTATTAGCATATGCATGTTTGCTGGACATAATGGCGAGAAATTCAAAATTCCAGATTGGCTCAAAGGCCATATTTTTTTCTGCCAGATAGTCCATATAGTATTTCTCGTAAATAGTTTGATAACGAACAATACCTAAATTAAAATTGTTTTTTTCTAAATTAGTAATAGTCTGCATGGAGTTCGTCTCTTGGATGCAGATATTGATTTCTTGGTTCATGTCTAAATCTGCGATAAAATTAATATAAGCATTTGATATATAGCTGCCTCTTGGGATCGAAAGTTTAAGGCTTTGCCGATTTTGAGCATCAGGAACATAAATTGATTCCATTTTTTCCAGCTCGGTTAAAATGTTTTTGGCATATTTGAGAAACTCTGCCCCTTGTTGTGTAGGGACAACCCCTTTAGAAGTTCTTTGAAAGATAGTAATACCTAGGGAGTCTTCTAATTCTTTGATGGCTTTACTTAAATTAGGCTGTGCCATAAATAAGTTTTCCGCTGCCTTGGAAATAGAGCGAGTTCTTTCTACTTCTACTGCATATTTTAAATGAAGAGTATTCATTTTTTATCCTCCTGATTTTATCTTGAAGTCAGTAAGATTTATGAGTATGTTAAAGAAATATAATTGATATTCTATTATCAATATTGTAATACTGATATTTGTTCACGTCAAGATGCAGAGTAGCAAAATATAACTAGTAGCAGTTTAAAAAACAAGGCAGTGTAGATGGTATATTACACTGCCTTATCGATACCATAAAAGGTGAATCCTATTTGGTAAACCTAAGTAATCTATATATTATATTTTTACTTTATTATTGCTTATATCATATTGGTTTGATCAATATTACTAAAAATATGCTATCATCTTTTACACTTTTAGTCAAGTTAGCTAAATGTTAATAAGAAATAAAGAAGAAAAGCATTATCGACCTTTCTCCTTTATTTAAATTCGGATTATTGAGTCAGTATTTCCAACTAATTTATTTAAGCTCATTTGCTTAATCTGTTTCTTTATCAGTAGGTAACTCTTGTATCAGGCAGACTATTTTATGAGCATATTCTTGGAGGGTTTTGCGCCAGTTATTGAGACAGGTCATCCCAGCATCAGTAATAGAATAAATGGAGCTATTGGTATCGTTTTTATCAATAGTAGTCTTTTGGATCAGACCCTTGTTTTGCATAATTTTAAGATAACGGTAGACGCCTGTTGGGTCAGCGCCGCTTTCTGTAAAGGTTGCATATTCGGGGATTTTTTTAATTACTGTATAGCCGTTGCTTGGCTCTTTGGCTATAATAGACAGAATGACCGGTTGCACAAAACGGTCCAGATTATCACCGCAACAGGCACATTTTTTACTTGGTAGATTAGGCATGTTGATCTGCTTCCTTCATTATATATATTATTAATTACTGATATATAAGCGTTAACGCCATTTAATGGCGTGTTTTTGTATTTTGGTTACGAGAGCATTTAATATTGTTACTACGATGCCGACTAAGATAATCCCTGCCACCACATTAGTATAATTAGCATAGTGCGTATAATTGATGATATAGTAACCCATGCCGCTAGTTGCCCCCATCATCTCGGCGAAAATCAGCAGCATGATGGAGGTGGTCAGAGTTACTTTTAAGCCTGATATTACGCTGGGAAATACATAGGGCAATAATATCTGCGTCACCATTTGCCAGTTAGTTAAAGCCATGGCCTTGGCTGAATCTAAGAGCTCTTTTTCAATAGAACCTACACGGATAATCATATTAAGAAAAGTAGGGAAAAAGATCCCTAAAAAAATGATTAGGGCAGAGGCGCTGCGGAAGCTGGGCATCAGTGCTACTAGATACGGAGCATAAACAATGGGTGGGATTGGGGTCAAGACCTGAGCAATAGGGTAAAAAAGGTGCCGCAGTCGAGGGATCCAACCAACAATAAGCCCGAGAAACACCCCTAATCCGATACCTAGAATGGTGCCAATTAGCAGTAGTTCCAGTGAAGAGAGGATGCCAGTAAGTAAAACTCCATACTGTGTTGCGAAAACATTGAAGACATTTTCTGCTGAGGGCACTAGTACCGGGTGCAATAAATCTAACTTAGTCACTACTATCTCCCAGATCAATAATACCGCCCAAAGCAGAATCATCAGATCAGCACGGTAATTATTCTGTCCCTTATGTCGGAGCATATTGATGATAAAAATGAGCTCAATAATGGCAATAGCTGCTACAAACGCCCAAGGAGTTTCTACTGTTTTGGCGCCAGGGATAAAAATAGTGATCAATAAACATATCATTAATAAATGCGCTAAGATAAATGATTTACTTTTCATCAGCAATAAACTCCGGATAAAGATAAAAGAGGGATAATAATTTTTGTTTTAAACTATCATAGCTGGCGGAGCGAAGTATTTGCTCTCGATCACGCGGGCGGGGAAAGGGGATATCCAGCTCTGCTGCTATTGCCCCAGGGCTCATAAAGATAATCCGGTCTGCCAGCAAAATGGCTTCTTCAATATCATGGGTGACAAAAACTACTGTTTTCAACTGCTGGTCATTTAGCCATAGTTGTTCTAATAGCCGTTGCAATTCATAACGTTTTTTGGCGTCCAGAGCGCCAAAAGGCTCATCAAGAAGCAGTATACGGGCATCCATAGCCAAAGCCCGGGCAATTGCTACCCGCTGTTTCATTCCTCCGGAAAGCTGGTAGGGAAATTTGCTGCGGGCATCCCACATGCCCACTTGTCTCAGGTAGTTTTCAGCAATTTGTGCGGCCTGTTGTTTGCTAAGTGCCGGTTGGGCTTTTTTTAGACAAAATCTTACATTCTGTAGTGCTGTCATCCAGGGAAAGAGTGAATAATGCTGGAAAACGATGGCTCTATCAGTCCCTGGTCCTGTTAACGGTTGGCCATAAAGGCTAATTGACCCGCTAGTTGGTTGTATCAGTCCGGCTAGGAGACCAATTAATGTTGTTTTTCCGCACCCTGAGTGGCCAAGCACACAGACAAATTCTCCTTCCCGAATGTTTAAATTGATATCATTTAACGCAGGAGAGGCTGTTGATGTCCCTGGATACTTATAAGAAAGACCGTGTATTTCAATAGCATTCATGCACACTCTCCTCAAATCAGCTAGCTGTTATTAATGATGAAATCATCCATTAATCCAGTAAAGAGCTCATTATCCGGATTTCTGGCTATCATTTCATTTAGGGCATCTTCATAAATAGAGGTATCAATATAGTCTGCGATATCATATGGTGTGTTAGCGTCAATATCTCCATTTAATTTCATTGTTTCATAGAAGTCGATCACCTTGTTTTTATTTGGATCTAAGGAGAGAATCATAGCATTGTCATATATTCCTTCTATTCCATACATAACGGCCTCAACATATTCAGCTGATTGGCCGCTATAATCAGCAAGTGCTCTGATGGCTGTTTCGTGATCGTTTAAGAAGATTTCATAGGCACGCAGATTAGCGATCTCAAATTTTACTAAGGCATCCCGTTTTTCATTGATGGCATCACGGGAAGTGGTCTGCCGGCAGCAGGGGAAATCAGAGGAAAAATCTCCTACTTGACAGGCCACTACTAAACCGGACTGCTGAGCAATATAGCCTTGACCGCTATTGAGAAAGCCTAAATCAACCTCACCTTTACGAACAGCTTCAATGATGCTTTGCTGGGAATCGAGGAGCACAAATTCCATATCATTATTAATATCCATTCCTGCTTCAGACAAGAGCCCTTTTATTACCATATGTCCAGTCTCCATGCGGTAGCAACCAATCCTTTTACCACGGAAATCTTCCAGCGTTTGGATCATATTGGCATTCTCCGGGGTTACAATAATCTCACTGCCTTCTGAGATCGTTCCGCCGAAGATGACGACATCAGATCCTTGGGAGATAAAAGTAGCAGAGGGGATAACGCCAAAGGGGAGGATATCAAGTTTGCCCATATCCACTGCGGTGATACCGTCACTCAAATTAGAGATCTTCTCAAAATGCACATCGATCCCTTCTTCATCATAATAGCCTAGCTCCTCGGCGATGATAATACAAGCTGTTTTGATATCCGTCCCAACCATGCCAACTTTGAGAGTAACTGGAGTGCTGTTTTCGTTCGTCGGATTAGCATTTGGATCTGCATTTTGCTGGTTATCGTTATTGTTGCAGCCAGCAAATAAAACTATTATAGCTACAAGTAATACCCAAATTGACGATTTCGTTACCCATTTTTTCATTTGATTTTGCTCCCTCATTTATTAGATTATATCCATTACTAGATATAGTCTAATAAAATTGTAGCAGATAGTATTACCAGATGCAACCATTTTTGTTACAAAAAAAGAGACAGCTTAAGCTGTCTCTTTTTACTTATTCATTATAATATAAACTTTATTTCACTACGATATTGACCAGATTTCTGGGGATAGCAATAACTTTGACGATTTGTTTGCCAGCAGTCCATTCTGCGATTTTTTCATGATTTTGAGCCATGGCTGCCATTTCATCTTTGCTCATGTTGGCATCAATATCTAAGCGCGCTTTAATCTTGCCATTGACCTGGATCACTATTTGAACGGTATCAAGAGCTAAAGCCTTTTCATCATATTGTGGCCATTGCTGCTGATGAATGCTGTCCTGATGTCCAAAATCATGCCATACTTCTTCAGCTATATGCGGAGCAAAGGGAGCGATCAGAAGCATCAATAATTCTGCCGCCTCTCCGGCTACAGATCCTTTGCTTTCTGGCAGTTCCAAATATTCGTTAAGAGCATTGACAGCTTCCATGATAGCGGAAATAGCAGTATTGAATTGGAAGCGGGTAGAGATATCTTCAGTAACTTTCTTGACCGAGCTATGAATAGCGCGGCGGAGTTTTTTATCTGCTTCTGTTAAATCAGCCGGAATAGGATCATGAATGCCTTCTTTTTCGCTGACACTGACAAAGGTTCTCCAGAGTCTGCTGAGAAAACGGGAGCAGCCTTCTACTGCGGTATCATTCCACTCCAAATCACGTTCCGGTGGCGCTGCAAAAAGGATAAATAGTCTGGCAGTATCTGCACCATATTTATTGATGATATCTTCCGGGCTGACCACATTTCCTTTTGATTTACTCATTTTAGAACCATCTTTGAGCACCATGCCCTGAGTAAGCAAATTAGTGAATGGTTCATCAACTGAGCATAGGCCCATATCATGGAAAACCTTGGTAAAGAAGCGGGCATACATCAGATGGAGGATAGCATGTTCAACACCGCCGATATATTGGTCTACCGGCATCCAGAAATCCACCAAATCTTTATTAAAAGCTTCATTTTTATTGTGGGCGTCGCAGTAACGCATAAAGTACCAGCTTGAACAAACGAACGTATCCATGGTATCCATTTCTCTTACTGCTGGTCCGCCACATTTGGGACATACGGTATCGCGGAAGGTAGGGCTGGTTTTCAATGGTGATTCACCGGTGGGTTTGAATTCGACATCAGTAGGCAGTAGGACTGGCAATTGGTCTTTAGGAACAGCCTGCGCGCCGCATTTTTCACAATAGACGATCGGGATCGGTGCTCCCCAGTAACGCTGGCGGGAGATAAGCCAATCACGGAGGCGGTAATTGACCACCCTTTCCCCAATGCCGTGCTCTTCCATATATTCAGCAATCTTAGTCTTAGCCTCAGTAACAGTGAGTCCGTCAAATTGTCCGCTGTTGACCAGTATCCCATCATAGCTTTCAAAAGCCTCGCTCAGGTCCGAGCCGTCCCAATCTTTGGGCGCCACTACGCGAATGATCTTATGGCCATATTTTTTGGCGAAGTCAAAGTCGCGCTGGTCATGAGCGGGAACACCCATTACGGCACCGGTACCATATTCATAGAGAACATAATTGGTGATCCAGATCGGTACCTCTTCGTTGGTCATAGGGTTGATGGCATAGGCTCCGATAAACATCCCCTCTTTTTCCAAATCAGAGCTGGTGCGGTCGATTGTACTCAATTTAGATACCCTGCTGATGAATTCCTGAACCGGTTTTTCATATTCAGTACCAGCGACCAATTTCTGAACCATGGGATGCTCTGGCGCCAAAACCATATAGGTAACGCCAAAGACGGTATCATCTCTGGTGGTGAAGACTGGTACATCTTCGCCAGTGGTAGTTTTGAAATTGATTTTAACGCCTTCAGAACGGCCGATCCAGTTGTTCTGCATGGTTTTGACTTTGTTGGGCCAACCAGGCAATTTTTCAAGATCATCCAGCAGTCTTTGGGCATAATCAGTAATCTTAAAGAACCATTGTTCCAAGTCTCTTTTTTCAACTATGGCATCACAGCGTTCACAATGGCCATCGACAACCTGTTCATTGGCCAATACTGTTTGACAGGAAGGACACCAGTTGACCGCTGCCTTTTTCTTGTAAGCTAGTCCACGTTCAAAGAATTGCGTGAAAATCCATTGCGTCCACTTATAATATTCGGGAAGACAAGTGCATACTTCTCTGTCCCAGTCATAGCTCAATCCCAAAGTTTTGAGCTGAGAACGCATATTATCGATATTATCCTTGGTCCAGGTTGCTGGATGCACACCATGCTGGATGGCAGCATTTTCCGCAGGTAGGCCGAAGGCATCCCAGCCCATGGGGTGAAGAACATTTTTCCCTTTCATTGTCCAGTACCTGGCCATGACATCGCCAATGGAATAATTGCGGACATGTCCCATATGCAGCTTGCCGGAAGGGTAGGGGAACATTTCTAGCAGGTACATCTTTTCCTTGCTATCATCAGTATCAACTGAATATATTTTGTTGTCATCCCAGTATTTTTGCCATTTGCTTTCGATAGCGGAAAAATCATATTTTCGCTCCATGGTATAGCCTCCTCTTTTTACTGCGGTGATCTACAAGAATTTGCTTGAAAATTTTGTTTGCAAGCTAACAAAAAAGGACTCCAGCGGAGCCCCTTTAATGACCTTGAGTCTGAAATTGGTTGCTGCCGGCTAGTTCGCTCTTTGCACTTTACCGGAGCGTAGGCAACGAGTGCAGGCCGTAACCTTCTTTGGGGTTCCGTCTACCACAGCGTGTACCGTCTGTAGATTTGGTTTCCATTGACGCTTAGTACGGATATGGGAATGGCTGACGCTCATCCCGGAATGAACAGTCTTGCCACAAATTTCACATTTAGCCATTTCAGGGCACCTCCTTTGGCCAGTCATAAGAGTGCACTACTTAACGCACTCAAACATTTTATCAGAAAAGACGGTGCTTGGCAAGGCTTTTTTGATAATTTTTTCACAATTATTGTTAAAGCTAATATGATAGTTGTAGATATGAGTAGTATTTGGGTGGAGGTGGAGGCCGAATCGTGAGAAACGAGGAGCAGATTATCGCCCGCTGCGATTTATATAAAAAACAATTAGTGTTAGCTGTTGAGGAAAAGACTACTTCTTTAGTAGTGGATCCCTCTCTTGATATACTGATACTGTCGCTTATCGATAAGCTGGAGGCCTTGGATTGGGTACTTAATCCAGATGGAGATGATAGTGATACCGGGCTTTTTCTTTTAGAAACACCAGATATCTCTCATTGATACTCTTAAATATAGCAAGATATTGTTTGTTGTCAATCAATAAAAGGATTTATTGTCCTGATAGCGAAATACTGCTTATTAATTACCACTGCTATTTATGGCAGTGGTAATTGTTAGCAGCCTAAGACAAGCTATCAATTTAAAGAAGGTGTTAAAGAAATGGATTTCGCTCAATTTAAAGAAGAAGCTGTTGGTTTTCTGCATGATAGCGCCCATAATTATATTGCTGTGCAGGATGCTCTGCGCGATGATTTGATAGGCATGCAGATCTTTGATGAGCCGCTTTTTGGTGTTGCCAGTGCGGATGATCCCTTGTTTGCAGGATTGCTCAATCCAGAGGCAGTGCATCCTGATTATTGGCTACCGCATCAGTGGTTGGCTGAAGCGAAAAGTGTCATCTCTTGTTTTTTACCTTTTACCTCTCAGATTAAAAAAGCTAATGCCATGGATATGTCTGCTCCTGCTGATGAGTGGCTGCATGGGCGTATTGAAGGACAGGAGATGGTTTCGGCTTTCGGAACTTATTTGCGCGATAAACTAATCGAAGCAGGCTATGATACTGTATTGCCAAGTACTGATCCCCGCTTTAAGATGCTGGAACCATATAAATCTAACTGGTCTGAACGTCATACTGCCTATATTTGTGGTTTAGGAACTTTTGGCATGTCTAAAGGCTTGATCACTGCCAAAGGAATTGCCGGACGTTTTTGTAGTGTTATTACCACAGCAGAATTGCCAATAACCAAACGGTCGTATAGCGGTTTATATGATTATTGTACCCGTTGTGGTAAATGCGCTAAAAACTGTCCTGTTGGTGCTATTGATAGTTCTTGTGATATTAATATTGCTAAAAAGCATGAACCATGCGATAAATTTGTTTATACCACTAATGGATTGAAACCCAATCAGCCCAACCACAAAAAATATTTTGGTTGTGGTAAATGTCAGGTTAATGTGCCTTGTGAGAATGGTATCCCTAAAGGTGCTAAAATGGCGGAAGGTTAATATTTATATAACCATATTTTTATAAGGAAAAAATTATGAAGATAATAGATTTGACCCAGACAATATCTGAGAAAATGCCAGTTTATCCTGGCACAGAACAGCCGATATTCTCCCCATCCTCTACTTTTGCTAAAGATGGTTTTCTGGAGACCTTTTTGCAAATGGTTTCACACACAGGGACTCATCTTGATGCCCCAGGGCATATGTTTGAGCAGGGGGCTACCTTAGACCAACTGTCGATCGAACAATTTTGTGGCATGGGGGTTATCATTGATGCGACATCTTGCCATGGCGGTGAGATACCCCTTTCCGTTATTGAACCATATGGAGGGAAGATGCGCCTTTGTCAGTTTGTTTTGCTAAAAACTGGCTATGACCGTTATTGGGGTAAAGAGCAATATTTTGATGGCTACCCATTGCTTACTGCAGAGGCGGCAGAATATTTGGCTGGACAAGAGCAGCTCACTGGCGTGGGCATTGATGCTATATCTTTTGATAAAATAGATAGTAATGATTTTCCGATACATAAGACTCTTTTATCTACCGGGAAAATATTGATCGAAAATTTGACCAATCTTGACGGTATTTGGGGTAATATGGCCATGATTTCGGTATTGCCGCTAAAATATTCTCATGCTGATGGCTCTCCTGTACGTGCAGTTGCTTTTCAGCCGCCGCCAGGTATTTTTTGCCCCTGCTAAGTTTTGATGATATCTCAATTTAAAAGAACAAAAATAGCAGTGAAGAAACTGCTATTTTTTGTTCTTTTATCTGCTCTTATGTTGAATTCTCTTTATTTAATAGCTATAATAAGATAGTGCATATTTGAATTTGGCCACATTATCTTTATTTGGGGAGGAAGACTGTGAAATCAAAGCGTGATTTAATTGTCCTTTTAGATTTTGGTGCACAATATTCGCAATTAATAGCTAGACGCGTTCGTGCGGAACAAGTATATTGCGAAATTGTCCCTTATAATACTCCGGCTGCTAAAATAGCTGCCATGTCACCAAAAGGAATTATTTTTTCCGGTGGCCCTGCCTCAGTGCTGGATGTTGGTTCACCAAGATGTGATGAGGCTATTTTTGATTTGGGTGTGCCAATTTTGGGTATTTGTTATGGCATGCAGTTGATGGCGCATATGTTGCATGGTAAGGTTGAGATACCCGATGAACGTGAATATGGTCAAGTGGAGGTTGAAGTCAAGGATGAGGGGCAGCTGCTTCAGGGATTAAAAGGCAGAATTAAGACCTGGATGAGCCATACTCTGCAGGTATCTGTTCCCCCGCAAGGCTTTAATATTTTGGCGACAACTGCCCATTGTGATTGTGCTGCTTTTGAGAACAGAGAACGTCGCTTTTATGGGCTGCAATTTCATCCTGAGGTAACACATACTCCCCGTGGCAAAGAGATCTTTAAAAACTTTCTCTTTAATATTTGCGGCTGCAGCGGTGATTGGCAAATGAAATCTTATGCGGATGAGGCTATCGCTGCTATCCGGCAACAGGTTGGCGATAAACAAGTATTGCTAGGACTTTCCGGGGGAGTTGATAGCTCTGTAGTGGCGACACTGCTTCATAAGGCTGTTGGCGATCAGTTAACGGCAGTTTTTGTCAATCATGGCTTGATGCGTAAAAATGAGCCAGAGGAGATAGAAGCAGTCTTCCGGCCATTATTAGGAGAAAAACTGATCATGGTTGATGCCTCAGAGCGCTTTTTAGCTAAATTGGCAGGGGTTACTGATCCGGAAACCAAGCGTAAAATTATTGGCAGCGAATTTATTGAAGTCTTTGCGGAGACTGCTCGCTCTTTAGGACGGCTGGATTTCTTAGCGCAGGGAACCATCTATCCCGATGTGGTTGAAAGCAGTTCCGCTACCGGCACGGTAATCAAGAGTCATCATAATGTTGGTGGTTTGCCTAAAGACCTGCCTTTCTGCGGCATTGTGGAGCCATTGCGCTTATTGTTTAAAGACGAAGTCCGCGAGCTAGGCACTGAACTTGGACTGCCAGAGCATATGGTATGGCGTCCTCCTTTTCCTGGTCCAGGCCTTGCCATCAGGATAATCGGTGATATTACCGCAGATAAGCTACTTATTGTCAGAGAAAGCGATGCTATTTTACGAGAAGAAATAGTAGCATCTGGCCTGGGTAGAGAAGCGAGCCAGTATTTTACTGTACTAACAGGGCTGCGTTCTGTTGGCGTTATGGGAGATGAACGGAGCTATGATTATACAATAGCTATCCGTGCGGTCAATACTGATGACTTCATGACAGCTGATTGGCTAAAGATCCCTTATGATATTTTAGATAAAATTTCCCGCCGCATAGTTAATGAGGTGCGCCACGTCAATAGGGTGGTTTATGATATTACTTCTAAGCCTCCGGCTAGCATCGAGTGGGAATAGCATCTGCAACAGCGTTAAATACTTAGTTTTTTGAAGATATTTTCTTAAAAGCAAGTTTATAGCATTTTAATTTATTTATACAAAATAGCTAACAACCTTTAAAGGGCTGTTAGCTATTTCATTTTTATATAAATAATAAATATTTGCAGCAAATCAAAACATAAATACTATTGATTAAATAATTTGGTTGTTGCATTTATGAATTCTTGTAATCTAAACCCCATTGTTCCATGGCTTTGATAATTGGCCGCATGGATTCGCCAAGATCACTAAGAGCATATTCTACTTTTGGCGGTACTTCAGGGTAGACAGTACGAGTGACAATACCGTCTTCTTCCATAGAATGTAGACTATCAGTTAACACTTTTTGGCAAATGACAGCCAAAAATCCTCGGGCTATTTATGCTTGTGTCAATGATGGCGAAGCCGCTTGTCCCAAGGATATTGATAGGCAATCTGTATGCATAAACAAGGATATTTCATCAGTGTTAAACTTTTTGTTGGATAATAGTGCAGATTGGATAAAACAGTATGATATTAATCCAGGTATAGTTCGGTATCAAGGGAAGCGAGAATAAATAAAAAGAAATCAACACATATATCAATATGTTTATATATGATAATAATAACTGTTATCGATAATTATAAACCAGATAATCTGAAATAACATTTGTGTCGTATTTTAAAACTTGAAAATATCTACTAAATATGTTAAGCTATTTTAATATACGGGATATGTTAAACTATTTTAAATAATAAATTTTGGCCGGGTTGATTTGTGGGATCAACCGGGCCAAATTCAGTAAAAGGGTGGTATGCATATGAAAAAGAAATTGCTAGCTGCCATGCTTTCATTACTGATGCTGATGAGCGTGGCCCCGCTTACTGCTTTAGCGGACGAAGAAGACACACAGTTGCCTGAGGGTACACCTACAACTGTCTCTGATGAAGAAGATGTGCAGTTGTTGGATGTTACTCCAACTACTGTCTCCGAACCTGTATCAGATGCGGACACCAGATATAATTACCGATATATCTTTGATCTTAATCATACCCGTTATGATGGACGTATCTGGACAGACAAAACTGTCATGACCAAAGACATAACTTATACGGGTAAGGTCCATTATCCAGATAAAGAAGGGACAGGCTCTGTTACAATAAGGAAGGCTAGTGACGAAGACTTTCTAGTTTCCTATTCTGCACTGGCTAGCACGTCAAGCATTATTAGTCAGACTAATGCACCAATGGATCTTGTTTTAGTCTTAGACCTCTCTCCCCAGATCAACTCAGAGGTCGGCAAGACCGAGGCAATGCTCAATGCCGTGGATCAGGCTATAGAAGCTATGCTAGAGGCCAACTCCCGAAACCGTATTTCTATTGTTGGATTCTCAAACCAGGCGGTTACGCTCCTCCCATTAGATAATTATAAGAGTGTGACTCTTACATATGCTCAAAACGACCCCAATAATGTCAGATTAGGCGCAACAGTTACTTGTTCTTTCACTAATACTGACGATATAAGCGGCAGTGAAAGTTTTACGATCGCTGCCAATAATGACAGCGGTGTGAATAAATACACGCAGATGGGCATTTACACGGGTATGAATCTTTTACTTAAAAGTGATACTACCGTCATGATTGGTGATGATAATGTTACCCGTCAGCCGGTTATGATCCTTCTTAGCGAGGGAGAGCCCAAAATAGCGAGTACAAATATCACACAGCCTACTCCTAGCCTGATAGGAGCGGGTGGTTGGAGCGACTTTGATTCAACTTTTGCTTATGAATCGGAAATGGGTGACGCCCAACCAGGCGGTGTAGAGATTATGCGTAACTATGGCATCTCTGATGCTGCTTTTGGCTCAAATCATGGCGCCCGTCATGCACAGACTTTTGCTACCTTGCTTACTGCAGCTTATATGAAACAGCAGGTCACAGAGCATTATTATCCTGAAGTTGCTGGGAGCGCTGACGGTTCTGAGTCTTCTGATAGAGCGGCGCTTGTTTACACTGTTGGTATCAGAACCAGCAGTGCAAACTCGCCAGAACTTGCAGAGATAGTTCTCGCTCCATCCACATATCTTAACAGTGGCACTAATGACTATAGCGATACTTTTATTGACTATGCTGAGGAATACCTGGCTGGTGAGGTGTCGGTTGGGGACGCGGGTAGAAATGATCATGAGACAACATTCACGTATATCGATGACGTGATAGATAGTGTAGAAGATCTCAAATACAATGATATGTTCTTCGATGTTACCGGTAATGGCAGCGATCTTGAGTTTGGTGATGTTTTCGGTGATATACTTACGGATATTACTTCCAGCGCTGCTCAAGGTTCGACGCAGGTAGATCCCGATGATTCTAACGGGCATGAGAGCGGCTGGCTGACTTATACTGATCCTATTGGTGAATATATGGAAGTCAAGGACGTCAAAGCTCTCATTATCAATGATGTCATTTATACTGACTGTGATGAATATACCGATGGTGATACTACTACCTATGTTTTCAGCGGTCTTGCCAATAATCCAGTCTATGGGGCCCATCAGCTCAGCGATATCGTCATTGAGGTGGTTCGGGAGACTGATGCAAATAATAAAATTACTGAGACGATAAACGTCAATATTCCGGCGTCACTTATTCCGCTACGTCTGACTAATATTCTTAAAAATGAAGATGGGGATGTTATTAGCTACTCCCATAACAACACCTATCCTTTCCGTTTAGTTTATTCAGTAGGAACACAGAGCGGCGTTTTGGTGAACGGCGCAGTGAATATGGAGGTAATATCTGAGGACTATATCAATACTCATACCGGAGCGGATGGCGGAGTGTATTTCTACGAAGGGCTTTATACTGCCCAGACTATGAAAGACGGCAATGGACTGGATAAAACCGTTGGCGATGCCTACGTTACCTATACTCCGGCGACCAATAACCCGTTCTATTATGTCAATGAAAACACCTACCTCTATTTAGATGATAAGCTTACCCAGCCTGCGAATGCTAGTGAGTTTGACAGCACAGATACATATTATTTTGCTATCAGCTACTATACCCAGAATGCAGAAGGCGTATACCCGGCTGCTGTGCCGACGACTGCTATTGTTGAGCGTCCTGGCTTGTCCTTGCGGCCAGAGTCGTTAGATCGCGATCCAATTACTGGCCAATGGTATATTAAAGAAGGCCAGCCGCGGTTAGGTTATTTGACTGACTTTATGCGTGAGAAGACTGGCTCGAACGGTCCTAATAATACCAATACTGCT
>CALYAP010000025.1 GCA_944393575.1 uncultured Clostridia bacterium | reverse complement strand
AACATGCCGGATTCATCAACCTCCACGGTGGAATCTATCGAGGTGTCGATAGTGTAGCGCAAGCCCGATACCTGCAGAAAACCGCCGTTTTCTCCGATAGCATTTTCGCCGTCATCGGTTGCTGCCATTACCGAACGGCTGGCCATTTCCAGGGCGTCGAGAATTTCCTGGCCAGTAGCCTCAGCCACACATAGCGTATTGCCATAGGGGTGAACAGCGATGAGATCGCCATAAGTGATCTCGCCTGCCGCTAGATCCGCACGGATACCACCGCCGTTGACCAGTGCGATATCGGCTTCAGCAAGAACACGGTAGGCATCGGCGCAGAAATCGCCCAAATTGGTTTCTCTGCTGCGGATCAGCCTGATGCCGGAGTCTGACATGGTGGTCAAATCGACATCGCTATAGCCCACTACCTGGCTGAGGACAGCCTCATATTGGTCTTGGATTTCCTGGATAAAGACAGTGGTTGGCGCATCTTTATCTGGATATTCGCCGATCAAGCCGGTGCTGATATTACCGCTGGCGGTAATTACCAGCTGGCCAATATTGGCTAATCCGGTGCCAGTGGAGGAAAGCAGCACCGGATCGCCGTCCTTGTTATCTATCACATCGCAGGAAATCACGCTGTGGGAATGGCCATCTAGTACCACATCGATTCCATTGGTGGCAGCGATGAGATCGGTAGAGCGGAAGGGCGCTGAAGATTCGTCATCTCCCAAATGCGCCAGGGCGATCACATAGTCTGCTCCTGCTGCCAGACAATTATCTACTGTTTGCTGTACCTGAGTATATAGTTCCTCGCCGCTGCCGCCATAAAAGTCGTAGACCAATTCTCCGGAGTCATCCATAAAATAAGCGGGAGTGGATTTAGCGATGCTCTCCGGGGTGGAAATACCAATAAAAGCTACCTTTACCTCGCCATAAGTGACGATTTGATATGGATCCAGCGCTGCCAGAGCGTTTTCCTCCGAGCCGGTATAGCGGATATTGCAGCCAAGGTATTGTGCCTGGGATTGCTTTATCAGTGCAGTAAGCTGCTCCAGACCATAATCGAACTCATGATTGCCCAATACCGCAAAGTCATATCCTACTTGGTTCATGATTTGCGTCAGATACTCTCCTTGCGAAACAGTACCAAGAGCATCTCCCTGAAGGGCATCGCCGCAATCAACTAGGGTAACATAAGGCGTTTTTTCTTCCATCTGCGCTTTATAGGCTGCTAAGCCGGCATAGCCGATATCTGCATCGACTGCACAGTGAACATCGTTGGTATAGAGGATGATAATATCCTGTGCCTTTTCCTGTTGAGTGCATCCTCCCAGCAGCGATAGCAATAGTGCTATTGCCAGCAGTAGGGAGGCAAAGGAGAAACGTTGCTGTTTCATCTAATAATCTTGATCCTTTCGCTGTGGTGGCTGCAGTTATGGAGGAAGCAGCCACCGGTTGATTAGTTCTGGTTTTCCAATCCAGTAGAGCCTGCCGGATATCAATCCCCCAGGAGTTCGGCCATCCAGCTGGTGGTCGGCATCCAGGAACGGTCGCTATATTGTGCGCCGGCTGTGCTATCCAAGTTGCTTACAGTGACGCCGCCTCCGGCAACCATCTCCTGCGTCACCAGGTTGGCCGGCAGCTCTAGCCAGTCGCTGACAGCTCCGGCCATGGGATCGATGATCTTGTCATATTCTCCAGCCAGCTCCAATGCCAGTACCCGCATGGCGAATTCGCCGTTATAGTCCCAGTTGGTGGTAGCGCAGGCCTTCCATGGGGAGCCCTCTTCGGCCATCTTGGCGATATCATCATTGCAGATGTCCACGCTTACCATGGGGATATCATAGCCCCCTTCGGTCAGGGCAGTATATACGCCGCTGGCATACAAATCATAGCAGCACCAGATGGCATCGATCTCACCGTCTTGATACTGGACCAGTGCTGCCGCGGCAATTTCAGCCATCGAAGACTCCGCATCCTGGTAATCAGTAGGGGCAATGGTCGCTACGGTATTGATAAGACCCTGTTGCTCAAAGGAGCTATAGCCTTCTTGGCGGCGGTCAAAAGCTGCCAGATAATTGGGCCCGGCCCATACCTTCAAGACATTGACCGCTTCGCCGGATGCTACTTTATCCGCATATAAGGTATTACAGATATAATCTAAGGAGAGCTCAGCTAATTGCGCGTCCTGCTGGAAGATTTGGGTTACGCCGTCAATTTTTTGCGTTTGCCCGTTTTCATCGATGAAAAGAGTATCAAAGGTGACGATTTTTAGCTCAGGGTATTGCTGTAAGAGCTCGGTTAAAAAGCTGTAGGCATAATCCTGTCCGCCATGGCTGAGCAGTAGGCCGTTATAACCTTCGGCTGCGCATTGGCTAATTATTTCCCGCCACTGCTCATCAGAGCCATCGCAGAAAAAGGCGGTGAACTCCATGCCCAAACCTTCAGCAGTCTGCTCGGCAGCATCGGCCCACATTTGGAAAATATCTGATTCTGCCATCTGCATGATATAGGCTACTTTTTGTCCTGCCAGAGGGGAATTACCAGCTGTTTGCGGGCTATCTTCTGTGGTACATCCTGCGATGCCAAGGAGCATAACAGCTGCTATAAATAATGTTAGAAATTTTTTCATTATCTAACTCCTTTCTTGATAGGCCAGCAACATTATGGTTCAGTGCGTAGCTGTTGTTTGCTGATGCTGATGGCTTTGACTAAGTATAATAAGAAGCAAGCCAGAGAAAAGACTATCCCGACCGGATAGGCGATGCTCTGGGAGATCTGGAAACCTTCTTCTGCCATGAGGATATAAGTGGAGGAAACGCCAGACATAAAGGCAGCAGGCAATGCACACATCAAAGAGTACCACCATTTTTGCGCATTTCTGACCAGATATATAGCAGCTGCCCACAGGGTGATCATGGCTAAGGTTTGGTTGCTCCAAGAGAAATAACGCCATATGATATCAAAGTTTACCTGGGTGAGCAGCGCTCCTACGGCCAGCAGCGGCAGAGTGATGGCCAGCCGCACTAGCGTTCCTAGGCCAGGCACCTCTGATAAAGCCTGGGCTATGGTAGGTATACAGTTGATTAAGACGGCAAAAGCAAGCAGGCAGATGCCTGCGGAAGAAGCGATTTTAGCAGTTAAGCTGCTCTTTTTGGTGGTGAATTTCGGTTCCGGCTGATCGAATAATACTGCATGTAGGTGAAATTCGCCTTCTTGACATTCGCAATGGAACAGCCCATGATATTTTTGCACGATGGTACTGATGCTGCGCAGGCCGATACCATGGCCTTCCTTTTCAGGCACGATCGGAAACCCGTCAGCATCAAAGATTAATTGTTGGCTACAGGGGTTTGCTACAGCAATTATCAGCTTACGTTGATCTGTCAGTTCTGCTGTAAGATGGATGTAGCGGTCTGCTGCAGTAGGGATTTCCTGGCAGGCATTTAGCGCATTCTCCAAAGCATTGGCTAGCACGATGCAAACATCCATTTCTGCAAAAGGAAGATCGTTTGGCAGAAAGACCTTAGCCGTCACGCTGCACTGAGCTTCTTTAGCTTTTCCGAAGCAAGAAGTCAGGACGGCGTTGATCGTACGATTTTCACAATATGTTTCTTTTTCCGTATCACTAAGCTGACTGTTCAGGTGGCGGATATAGCTGGTTATGCTTTGGGTATCGCCCTGCTGAGCTAGTCCGTCCAGCACCAGAAGATGATGGCGCATATCATGGCGGTAGGTGCGTCCCAGTTCCATTTTTTGGCATAGCTCTTCATACTCCCGCCGCTGCATTTGCATTTGCAGGGCAATGTTCTTCTCCGATGCCTGCATGCGCTTGATGGTAGCTGCTGATGTCAGTACTTTGATCAATACCAAGAATACCGATAAAGCGGTCAAAAGCAAAAGTGCTAAAAGGGTAATATTGGTCGTGCTGCTGTCAAAATAGGAAAACATTAGGAAGATCATTAGTACCGGGAAGCTGAGCAGCAGCCAGTTGGTTTGATTTTTTAAGATGTAGTTCTTAAACGGATAGCGGAGAAAACGAAAAACGAGAAAGACTAGTAGGCCAGAGGTTAACAACAAGATTAACGTCATCAACAAATCACTGCCCCAGCTGGGCAAGCTGACTTGCTGTGCAAAACACCACAGCAGGATTTTCCATAAGGTCTTCAATATGAAGTAAACAATTGCGCCTACTGTCCAGATGGCCATAGTTGGGAAAAAGCCGGCACGCGAGATAATATGCAGGCAGATTATCGCCGGCAGATAGGCGGTCAAAGGCAGCATGGTCAGTACTAGTGTCGCGTCTTGTCCGGAAAGCAATAACCCTGCCTGGAGAAGAATAATGCCCGCCAATGTGCCGCAGGAAATCAGGAAAGTGGTTCTTTTATTAAAGCGGGGGTCTACCAATCTGCCGCAGATTAATATAAAGGCAAGGAAAATAATTCCTTCCCAGATGAATTTTTCCACTTCTGCTGAAAACAGCATAGAACGCTTCCTTTCTTGTGTTAAAAATGCTAAGAAATATGATAACGGTTGCTTAAATAGGCTTAATTGTATACTTTTTGTATATTTTATCATGTTTGAGCAGCTGTTTCAATATATTGCTTTTTGTCAATTTAATATTCTATCGAGGAAGTAAAGCTTTCAAAATAAGGTTAAAGACAGCTTTGAGGTACTAAGGATAGTGACAGTAAAAATGTGGTTTAGTAAAGGTGAGGCTTTAGAGGAGCTATTAAAAGTTTTGGGGTGCAAAAATGCCTAGTTGACTAATAGCTAAGCAAGAAGAAATAACAGGATATAGATGCGGCTTTCTATGTTTAATAATAAAATAAAATTATGATATAGTAAATGGTGGATTATTCTAATAGACAAAAAGAATTTTTTATAAAAAAATATTTTTTTATATAGAGCCTGTGAAGGTTGGCTGTGATAAATATTAGTAAAATGGTAAGACCTCTTTACGGTGAAAACTCTTATTCATTGCCCAAAAGTGACAAAGATGTGGGGATTTAATCTATTGAAGTACCCAGCATATAACAAAAGACCTATTATAATAGTTTTTAACTATTATAATAGGTCTTTTGTTATGGCGTCCACGAGAGGATTCGAACCTCCGACCTACCGCTTAGGAGGCGGTCGCTCTATCCTACTGAGCTACGTAGACAGACAACAGTTATTGTACCCTTTTTGCTATGGATAGTCAAGGTACGCTTGCCTTAAATAGGTGGTAAATGATATAATGAAAAAAACATTTTTCTGTTAGTATTTGGTAGGTCTTAATCCCTGAATAAAGGGTATATATCAGCAATGAGCGATTTTGGTGCTAAGGAGGGATAGCCATGCATAATAATGCTTTGCTAGTGATCGATTATAGTAATGATTTTGTAGCTGATAACGGTGCACTGACTTGTGGTGCTGCCGGACAAGCTCTGGACAAGCACATCGTCAAACAGATCGAAAAAGCACTTTTCCTTGATGAGTTTATCTTTGTCTGTAATGATGAGCATCAAGAGAATGACCGCTATAATCCGGAGGCGCTGCTTTTTCCTGCGCATAATATTCGCGGTACCTGGGGAGCTGAGCTCTATGGCAAGACAGGGGAGATGATTAGAGAGCTTCAGGCAGAAGGTCATAGCCGTATGATCTATTTGCCCAAGACCCGTTACTCAGCCTTTTTTGCTACTCCTTTAGATGCGATGTTGCGTGCGCGTAAGGTACATCATCTAACTGTTACTGGTGTTTGTACTGATATCTGTGTGTTGCACACAGTGATCGATGCTATTTATAATCATTATTCTGTGGCAGTAGTGGAAAACTGCTGTGCTACCTGTATCCCTCATGGCCAGGAGTGGGCTATTGCCCATATGCGTGACTGCTTGGGAGCAGAGATCATATGACACAAGAGCAGGATCTGCAATATATGTACCAGGCGCTAGAGTTAGCTGAACAAGCGGTTGCTCATGATGAAGTGCCGGTAGGCGCATTAGTAGTGGCCGGCGGGAAAATCGTCGGCCGAGGGTATAACCAGCGGGAATATGGCCGCGACGCTACTTTGCATGCGGAGATGATCGCTATTCGCGCAGCCTGTGCTACTATGGGAGGCTGGCGGTTGCCCGGTGCCACTCTTTATGTCACTTTGGAGCCGTGCCCGATGTGTGCTGGCGCTTTAGTCAATGCTCGTGTTGAGCGGTTGGTTTTTGGCGCCTATGATCCTAAAGCTGGTGCGGCGGGCAGCGTGCTGGATATTGTCCGCTGTAGCGGCCTCAATCACCAACTGGAAGTGACAGGAGGCGTGCTGGCGGAGGAGTCGGCAGCACTGTTGAAAAACTTTTTCGCTCGTAAGCGGCGCTAAGGGAGATAAAAGTGATCTTGAGCTAAATTTAAGAAAGGAGCATTGAGATGGAAAACAGCTTACAAAAAAGAGAATATATCTGTCCGAAATGCGGTAATAGCCACTATGAAAGCGATCAATTTCAAGCTACTGGCGGGAATTTTGCCAAGATCTTTGATGTCCAGAATAAAAAATTTATCACTATATCTTGTACTAACTGCGGCTATACTGAGTTATACCGTGCAGAGACCAGCGCTGGCTGGAATATTTTTGATTTCTTGACCAATTAGACAGATGATATTTTAGTAAAATTATTGCTTTAACAGGCCGGTGTGTGGTACCGGCCTGTTTTTTAAAAGAAGATTGACATTGTCATAGGTGCGGAGTATAATGAGTTCGCAAAATAAAATAAAGGCTGTCTTCGGGGCGGGGTGAAAGTCCCCACCGGCGGTGATGCGGCTAGGTCCGCTAAGCCCGCGAGCAGGCTGTTTGATGAACAAGCCCGGCCGATCAGGTGTAAATCCTGAGCCGACGGTATAGTCCGGATGGAAGAAGGTAGCTTGGCGCCTTGGTGGCGGCCATGCTTGCTGCGTCCCGTAGATACGGGGCGTTTTCGTTTATCTGCGCCGATTGGTTAGCAGCATAGACGACGGGGCAGCCACAAAGGAGAGAATAAGCTATGAAAGAAAAGAGTCTCAAAAAACAAAAAAATTTAAATCTGCTGCACCGCCCCATGGATCCGAGAAACCCTCGCGATAGAACACTGCGGCTGGTGCAGATGGCAGTCCTGGTGGCGATTTCTTCAGTACTGGTGCTGCTCAGTTTTCCAATACTGCCAGTAGTGCCGTTTATGGAATATGATTTGGCAGATATCCCGGTGCTGCTGTGTACCTTTACTATGGGCACCCCAGCTGGCCTACTGGTGTTGACGATCGCTGCGCTGCTCCAAGCCTTTGTTTTTGCCCATAATGGGATCATCGGTTTCATTATGCATATGATCTCCTCTGGTATATGGGTCTTGCTGGCTGGCGGCATCTATTCGCTGTGCAAGAGAACGACTAAAGGCATGGTGCTAGGCTTGGTCTGCGGTACTATCGCTGTGGTATTGGTGATGATCCCGCTTAACTTCATCTTTATCCCAGTGTTGATGAACGCTGACCTGAGTGTCGCTGAGACTGCCAGTATCTTCTGGCAGGGACTCTTTGGCGGCTATGACCCAGCAGCCTATAGTGAGGCCGCTATCGCTATGCATGATACCGTAGCGGGGTTGTTGTGGATCGGTATCATCCCCTTTAATCTGATCAAATGGGTACTGCATTCAGTGATCTTCGTTATCGTTTACCGCAGTCTGCCCTTCCTCCGCCGCCATAAACAGCAAGCAGAGGTGTAAGAGGTATAAAATAAGGCGGGAGTTCCCGCAGCTCCCGCCTTTAGCAAAAAGGGGCGAAATTACTCGCCCAGGATGATGTTGTTGTAAAGATGCGGATGCTTTGAACAAAGCCATCTAAGACTCATTACCATCCTCTAGCCCGTACCGGTTATACTGCTATGACACCTGTGGCCTTTAAGATTTTCTACTAAATAAAAGTATATATAGTATATGGTTTGACCCTCTTAAATGTGACAAATCAGTCAAAAAAGTTAATAAAGATATATATGTTATTGCAGCAATTTGCCCTGCCGCCGGTATGACTAACCGAGGAGGCATTGTTGAATTGACAAGAAAAAGGCAGCTTCCTTGTTTTCAAGGAGCTGCCTTAAGATTAACTATTTATCAGGCTGTTGACAGCAGACTATCGCGACAATATTAACAATATCTTCAACAGAGCAGCCGCGGGAAAGATCATTGACCGGCTTGGCCATACCTAAGAGGATCGGACCAAGGGCAATGGCATTGCCGAAGTACTGGGTTGCCTTATAGCAGATATTGCCGGACTGCAAATCAGGGAAGATTAGGATATTGGCGTGACCAGCAACCGGACTATCTGGGGCTTTGAGTTCGCCGACTCGCGGCACAATCGCTGCATCTAGTTGCAGCTCGCCATCGACTATCAGCTCCGGATAACGCTCATGGGTGATTTCCACAGCTTGCCGTACTTTATCGACCGTTTCGTGCTGGGCGCTGCCTTTGGTAGAGAAGCTGAGCATAGCGATGCGGGGTTGTTTGATGCCGATAATATCGATTGCTGTCTTATGACAACAATAAGCAACGTCGGCCATCTGCTCAGGGGTTAGGGTTGGGTTAACGCCGCAGTCGGCAAAGATGAATGCTCCGTCTTCGCCATATTGGGTCTGGGGTGAGAAGATGAAGAAAGCGCCGCAGGCCGTAGAAACTCCGCGTGCTGTCTTGATAATTTGCAGGGCTGGACGCAGGACATCACTGGTAGAATTTTTCGCGCCAGCGACCATACCGTCGGCAAAGTCTTCCTGCACCATCATAGCGCCGAAATAGAGAGGGTTTTTCATTGTCTCCCGTGCTTTTTCAAGAGTCATGCCTTTTTTTTCTCTTAATTTGGCAAAATCGACTGCAAAACGTTCAAATAGGTCAGATTGGAGTGGATCAAGCAATTCAATGCCGGAGAGATCAACATTATTTTCTGCAGCACAAGCTTTGATCTGGTCTATATCTCCTAGTAAAGTAATACGAGCTATTTTTTCTTTGGTGATAATGCTGGCAGCAGCAATGGTGCGGGGTTCGGTGCCTTCTGGCAGAACGATATGCTTATTGGCTGCTTTAGCATTGTCACGTATACGTTCTAGCAAGAGGTGATTGGTCATAGCAGTTTTCCTTTCCTTGTCCAAATTGTTAGGCATGAGCCAGAGCAGCTTTTGCCTTGATAGCTGGAATAATAGTTAGACACTTATTTTAGCATAAGCATAAAAGAAAAGCAATAAGTGCTGTTAGCCACATGAAATAAAGGGGATTGGCTTGATTAAATATGAGCCAATAATATTTAGGCATTTGAAGAGTATTTTGACTAAAGACAACTGAAAGAAGAACGAAAAACAACTGAAAATGCGCTGAAGAAAGCGGAGGCAAGCATTCTTTGATAACCGTTATAGTGGTTTTTTGTTAAAGGTCAAAAAAATTTTATAAAGGTCAAATTTTCTCTTGACAATAATTGGTTTTGGGTGTATGCTGTTGTTAGCACTCGATGAGGGAGAGTGCTATCAAAAGGAGGCGTCTCCTATGGAAGAAAGAAAAAAACAGGTTTTGAACGCTATCATTAAAGATTATATCGCCAATGCGGAGCCTGTTGGGTCGCGGGCAGTCGCCAAGAAATATGGTCTCGGCGTCTCACCGGCTACCATCCGCAACGAGATGAGCGATCTGGAAGAAGAGGGCTATATTGAACAGCCGCATACTTCTGCCGGACGTATTCCCTCTGCTAAAGGATATCGCTATTTTGTTGATCATCTGATGGAGCGTGAACGCTTAACTTCCGCACAACTGAAAGCAGTACGTCAAGCTATGCGGGGTGAAGTGAGCGAGATGGAAGAATTTATGCGTTCTTGCTGCAATATGATCTCGCAGCTAACGCATTACACCGCTTTGGTAGCTATGCCGGAGCAAGGACGTGGCACTTTGGAAAATATCCAGTTGGTGCCGGTAAGCGATCATCAGGTGTTAGTAGTACTGTTGGCTTCCACTGGGATTATCCGGCATAAGCTAATCGAGCTGCCGATGGAGGTCAAAAGTGATGATCTTGCCTATATCGAGCAGAAAATGCGCCAGCATCTCTGCGGCAAGGAGATCAAGGCCATCAGCTATGAAATGCTGCGCGATATGCTGGCTGATTATCAGATCCGCGAGAAAATGGCAGAACAAGCATTGGAGTTGATTGAACAGACACTAACTAAGGAAACCGCGCATAAGATTTTTACCGGCGGGGTGATGAATATGCTCTCACAGCCGGAGTTCCGCGATATCGATAAGCTCAAAAGTATGTTTGCGCTGATCGAAGAGGATGATAAGCTGGAGAAGCTGCTCAACTCGGCTGACAGCGACCGCCTCACGGTTACCATTGGCGGCGAGATGCCAGTGGAAGGCGTGGAAGACTGCTCGATGGTGGTAGCTAATTACTTCGTCAATGGTGAAAAAGCAGGTAGCATTGGTGTATTAGGCCCGACACGGCTTAATTATGGGCGGACTGTTTCCATGATGGAATTCATCGCCAGCGAGCTTTCACGGGTGATGTCTGATAAAGACGATAAAAACAACAAAAATAAATAATAAAAACAAATAATCCAATCAGTTGTTGATAGCGATTAAAGAGACAGCTGGTGAATAAATAATATTGAAGGTAAAGAATTTAAGAAATAGATGGTCATCTTTCTGGATACTAATAGTAACGAGGTGAAAAAATGACAGACAAGGCAAAGGCAGAGCAAGAGACAAGAGAAGAAAACCTAGAACAGGCTGCTGCTCCATCTGACGAGGCTGCTGTTGAGAAAAATCAGGAATTAGAAGATCTCAAGGCTGCTATCGATGCCGGGGATTTCGATATCAATGAATTCCTGAGTCAGTACAAGGAAGCGCTTGCCGCAAAAGATGAGGCTGAGGCAAGAGCCCTGAGAGTGCAGGCAGATTTTGATAATTTCCGCCGCCGTTCCCGGAAAGAAGCAGAGGAAGCTGGACAGCGTGCCAATGCAGATCTTATCGCTACTATCCTGCCGGTGCTCGATAATTTTGAGCGGGCGCTTTCGATGATGCAGGCTTCAGCTGACCGTGACGGGGTGGAGATGATTCTCAAGCAGATGCAGCAAGTGCTGGAAAATGCCGGCCTGCACGAGATCGAGGCTGAAGGAGCGGTCTTTGATCCTAATATTCATCAGGCAGTGCTGCAAGAAAGCGTAGAAGATGAGCGCAAAGGCAAGGTGCTGATGGTTATGCAAAAGGGTTATCTGCTGGGCGATAAGCTGATCCGTGCCGCTGTGGTGCAGGTAGGCGTCTAACAATACTTCCGCTGGAAAGATTAGCAGCTTGAGCTGCATGGAGTCGAAAATCAAAATAAAGACAGATAAATATCAAACAAAAGACAGAAACAAGGATTAAAAGAATATAAGGAGGCTTTTATAATGAGTAAAGTTATTGGTATTGACTTAGGTACGACCAATTCCTGCGTTGCCGTGATGGAAGGCGGCGAAGCAGTTGTTATCCCTAATCCGGAAGGTGCGAGAACTACCCCTTCAGTAGTAGCTTTTGCTAATGGCGAGCGTTTGGTGGGCCAGGTGGCGAAAAGACAGGCTGTAACCAATCCGGATAACACCATTTCCTCTATTAAAAGAAAAATGGGACAGAAAGTAGAGGTCAAAATGGGTGGTAAAGGCTATCAGCCGCCGGAGATCTCCGCAATGATCCTGCAAAAATTGAAATCAGATGCTGAGGCCTACTTGGGCGAGCCGGTCACTCAGGCTGTTATCACTGTTCCGGCCTATTTCTCCGATGCACAGCGCCAGGCTACCAAGGACGCCGGTAAGATCGCCGGCCTGGAAGTTCTGCGTATCATCAATGAGCCGACCGCAGCTGCTTTGGCCTATGGTTTGGATAAGAGTGAAGAGCATACCGTGTTGGTATTTGACCTCGGCGGCGGTACCTTCGACGTTTCTATTCTGGAACTGGATGAGGGCGTCTTCCAGGTTAAGGCTACTTCTGGTAATAACTATCTCGGCGGCGATGACTTCGACCAGAGAATCGTTGATTATCTGGTAGATATGTTCCGTAAAGAACAGGGCATCGACCTGGCTGCCGATAAAATGGCAATGCAGCGCCTGCGTGAAGCTGCTGA
Organism: uncultured Clostridia bacterium; assembly: GCA_944393575.1. Taxonomy (GTDB): domain Bacteria; phylum Bacillota; class Dehalobacteriia; order UBA4068; family UBA4068; genus HGM13862. The sequence continues at coordinate 7,275 of CALYAP010000025.1, read as the reverse complement.
GAAAGCTAAATGCGAGCTTTCTGGTATGATGACTACCAATATCAATCTCCCCTTCATCACTGCCACTGCTGATGGGCCGAAGCACCTTGATGTTACCCTTACCAGGGCTAAATTTGATGAATTGACCGCTGACTTGGTTGAAAAGACTATGGGGCCGACCAAACAGGCGATGAAAGACGCGGGCTTGACTGCTGCTGATATTGACCGTGTCTTGTTGGTAGGTGGTTCTACCCGTATCCCGGCGGTTCAGGAGGCTATTAAGAGATTGATCGGCAAGGAACCGCATAAAGGTATTAACCCTGATGAATGTGTGGCCTTAGGCGCTGCTATCCAGGGCGGTATTTTGAACAAAGAGGTTAAGGACGTTTTGCTCCTCGACGTTACCCCGTTGTCTTTGGGTATCGAAACCTTGGGCGGTGTCTTTACTCGTTTGATCGACCGCAACACTACTATCCCCACGCAGAAGAGCCAGATTTTCTCTACTGCTTCTGATAATCAGCCTTCAGTTGAGATTCATGTCCTGCAGGGTGAGCGTCAGATGGCTGCTGATAATAAGACGCTGGGCCGCTTCAGCCTCAATGGCATTGCTCCCGCTCCTCGTGGTGTCCCGCAGATCGAAGTTCGCTTTGATATCGACGCCAATGGTATCGTCCATGTCAGCGCTAAAGACCTGGGTACCGGCAAACAGCAGAGCGTGACGATCACTGCTAGCTCCGGACTCTCTGATAGTGAAATTGACCGTATGATGGCTGAGGCTGAACAGTATAAAGAAGAAGATGAGAAACGGAAAAAAGCAGTCGAAATCCGTAACCAGGGCGATAGCTTGCTCTATTCGGTAGACCGTTCTTTGAATGACTTGGGCGATAAAGTTCAGGATGCGGAAAAAGAAACTGTTGAGGCTGCCAAGAAAGAACTCTCTGATGCTCTGGCTGGTGACGATATCGACCTCATTGAAGAAAAAACCAAAGCTCTGTCTGAGGCGCTCTATAAGATCACTGAACGCATTTATGGTGAAGCAGCTGCCGCTGCCCAGCAGCAACAGCAAAATAACGGCAATGCTACCGGACCGGAAAGCGGCGAGGCTAGTGATTTCAATCAACAGCAGGCCCAGGATTTCTATGATGCTGAGTTCCATAATGTTGACGATGATAATAAAGAAGATAAACAAAATTAATGAACAATTAAGTGTAATGTGATATTTCCCTATAATTCGTCTATCCCCGCTAGCTATTGCTGGCGGGGATAGGTAGCAAGACGGAGTACAGACCGGCTGCCAGCAGAAAAGATGGCTGCTAGGTCTGAAAATGACTCCGAGATGAAAGAGGACAACATGGCAGAAAAACGCGATTACTATGAGGTGTTAGGCGTCAGCCGCGATGCTGACGAGGAAACCATCAAAAAAGCATATAAAAAGCTAGCTAAACAGTATCATCCTGATCTTAATCCTGATAGCAAAACCGCGGAGGAAAAATTTAAGGAGATCAATGAAGCTTACTCTGTGCTGTCAGATCCTAATGAGCGGGCCCGCTATGACCAGTTTGGACACGACGGCCCCGGTGCCGGAGCTGGCGGCTTTGGCGGCAATCCCTTTGGCGGAGGCGGCTTTAGTGGCGGTTTCGGCGGTGGTAATTTTGGTGGTTTTGGTGATATTTTTGAAACCTTCTTTGGCGGTGGCTTTAGCCAACAGCAAGATCCCAATGCTCCAACCCGCGGCAACGATATGCGCGTTGATTTGCAGGTGAGCTTCGAGGAGGCGGCCAAGGGCTGCTCTAAAGAAATTACTATCAACCGCTACGAAGCCTGCTCCAAATGTCACGGTACAGGCGCTGCTCCGGGCACGGATAGAATTAAATGTACCCAGTGCGGCGGTTCAGGTAAGATCCGTTTTAACCAGACAACTCCCTTTGGCCAATTTCAGACGGTCAAGACCTGCCCCCGCTGCGGAGGCACAGGATCTACGATCAAGGAGCCTTGCCCTGATTGTCATGGCAGCGGAAGGATGCGTAAAAACCGTAAGCTGGTCGTTAATGTACCAGCTGGCGTTGATAACGGCTCACGCCTACGCATGGCAGGAGAAGGTGAAGGCGGGAAAAACGGCGGATCAGCCGGAGATCTGTTCATTTATATTTCCGTCCGTCCGCATAAGATTTTCCGCCGTGATGGCGATAATGTATTCCTGGAACAAAATATCAGCTTTGCTGAAGCCGCTTTGGGCGCAGAAATTGAAGTGCCAACGCTGGACGGTAACGTTAAGCTGGATATCCCTGAAGGAACTCAGACCGGTACTACCTTCCGCTTAAGGGGGCGCGGGTTCCCTAAACTGCGCGGCTATGGGCGCGGAGATCAGCATGTCAAGGTGAAAGTAGTTACCCCGACTCGTTTGACTAATGAGCAGAAAGACTTACTTCGCCAATTGGGAGATATCAAGAATGACGGTGATGATAAAAAAGGTTTCTTTGGCAAGATTTTTAAGGATAAATAGAACTAAAATGCGGGACGCGGTCGCGTCCCGCTTTAGCGTTGAGCAGAGGATTTAATCATTGGCAGGAGGATTTCAAGGGAAGCGTTATGAGCAAATACGGCAAGATTACTATCGAAGCCCCCTCGGAATGGGAAGAAGAACTGACTATGCTCCTTTTCGAAGCAGGGGCGTTAGGCATAGCTGTAGATGATCCAGCTCTGATCAAAGCACATTTGGAGCGGGGAGATTGGGATGCCTCTGTTTATGATGCGATGCAGATCACTACCGGCAGACTGACTATCACTGCTACTTTTACTGCTGAGCAGACAGCCCAAGCAGCAGAGGAGATTGCTGCCAGAATAGCGAACATATCAGAGATCAGCTGTTCCGTAGAAGAACTACCGGATATTGATTGGCAGCAAAAATGGAAGGAAGGCTTTATGCCGCGCAAGGTAGGCGAAAAATTGTTGATTCATCCCTGTTGGGATGAGAATCCGCTGCCAAAGGATAGGATAGCGGTGGAAATCGAACCGGGAATGGCCTTTGGCACTGGCGATCATGCCACTACCGCTATGGTCTTGGAGCTGATCGAACGCTATCTGCAGCCGGGAGAGAAAGTGGCAGATTTAGGCTGCGGAACCGGCATTCTGGCTATCGCTGCGCTTAAGCTGGGTGCCGCACAGGCGGTGGGCGTGGATATCGATCCCATTTGTGAGCAGGTAACGGCGCGTCACTGCCAGCTGAATAATGTTTCAGCGGCGCAGTTCCATTTTCATTGCGGCAATATCCTGGAAGACCAGCAGCTACAACAGCAACTGGCGAGCAATAGCTATCAGCTGGTGATCGCTAATATCAATGCGGATATCGTTTGCCGACTAGCAGGTCTGGTTAAAACGCTGCTTTCTCCACAGGGTGTTTTTCTTGGCTCAGGAATTCTCGATATGTATTCCGACCAAGTGGAAACAGCCTTGGCAGAGGCTGGGCTGCGGATTGTTGAGCATCTCCATCAGGGAGAATGGAATGCCTATGCAGCAATAGCAGATTGATATATTTTCGGTTAAATAGGCTAAGAGCCGTTATTATTGACCAACGATCTGATCAAAATCAAACATATCGGCATGAATATGTGAGAAATAGCTTGGATTTCACAGCGATCAACAAACTTAATTGATATAGGTAAAATTATGGACAAGACTTTTGCCATTTATAATTTTGGCTGCAAGGTCAATCAAGAAGAAGGAGGGGCTTTGGCAGCCCTTTTTTCCTCTTTAGGCTGGCGGCAGGAGCCGGAGCAGCCGCAGCTGATCATTATCAATACTTGTACTGTAACGGCAGTGGCTGATAAAAAAGCGCGTAATCTAATCCGCCGCTTGCGCCGGGAGCACCCACAGGCAGTGCTGGCTGTCTGCGGCTGTTATGCCCAACGTGATGCTGCTGAGATCGCGGCGATCGGCGGAGTGGATATCATTGCCGGGGTCGATGAACGGCGTCAGCTACCACGGCTGGTTGAAGCTTATTGCCGGCAGCGGCATCATCATGATGCTGGCAACAACGATCCGCTGGTAGAGGTTTCACCAATCGCCACTCTGCGCCATTTTCACCGTATCGCGGCGGATAATATCCAGCCAAGGGCGCGCGCATATCTGAAGATCGAAGATGGCTGCGATCAATTTTGTAAGTATTGCATTATCCCCCATGTACGGGGACCGGTACGCTCGCTGCCGCTGCAACAGGCGATAGAACAGACCCGTTTGCTGCTGGCAGCAGGGCATCAGGAAATCGTTCTCTCGGGTATCCATATCGGTGCTTATGGACGTGATTTGCCTCAGGGAGAGGATTTGCCCACCTTGATTAAGTCCTTATTGACCCTGCCTGGATTGGTAAGGCTGCGGCTGGGTTCGATCGAGCCGCAGCAGTTTTCAGAGCAATTGATCAGTCTCTTTGCCGAGCAGGAGCGGATTTGCCCGCACTTGCATATTCCTTTACAGGCTGGCTGCGATCGGACGCTGGAGGCTATGGGGCGGCATTATACCACTGAACAATATGCTCAGCTGATAGAGCGGCTGCGCGCGCTGCGGCCACAGACTGCTTTTACTACGGATATCATTGTCGGCTTCCCGGGCGAGAGTGAAGAGGACTTTGCTGCGAGCTTGGCTTTTGTAGCATCATTAGAGCTGGCTGATAGCCATATCTTTCCTTATTCACGGCGCAGCGGTACGCCGGCTGCGACCATGCCACAGCAACTGAGCAATTCCATTAAGTCAGAACGGGCGGCTCGGCTCAATCAAGTAGCTGAAAACAATGCTCAGCGTTACCGTCAGCAGTTTGTGGGTAAAACATTAGATCTGCTGGGCGAGGAAATTGTAGAAATATCGGGGAATTCGTATTTGCGGGGGCATAGCGCCAATTACCTGAGCTTGCTGCTGCCGCTGATGGAGAGATCTCCGCATCTGCAGGGGCAACTGCTGCCAGTGCGCGGAGTGGAGCTTTATGACGAAGGGCTGATCGTGGAGCGCTGTTAGCAGCTGATATGGACTGCTAAGCGGCTATCTAGATAGATGTAATGCTGCTTGTTCCTTTCAAGTGAATCTGCATACAGGCAGCCTCTTGGGATGTCAGATAATTACTGTTGGCAAGGGATCTCTTGACGGTCAAAGGAGTTGTATTGGTAAGGAGGAGTAATTATGCTGATGCAGGAACCGACTCCGGAGAGGATCAAACATTGGCAGAAGGTATATGCCTATTTTCGGCCGCTGCTCCGTCCCAATCGTAAGAGCGGTCCGCAGATCGTTGATTATTTGAATCACCGATACTCGCTGAAGAAGATTTATAGTGATGAATGGAAAGAAGTAGTGAGCTTTAATGTGCTCAACAATCAACATAATAAGGCTAAACTGCCTGAAGGAAAATCTCCGCACCCGATGATCTTTATGATCCTGCGACGCAATGCTGGACTGCAGCTTTATGAGGAACAAGATCAGTGTTTCCTCAAAGAAGATATTTATGTTGGCGTTGATAGCCATACCGGTTTTTTCCATGTTGAGGGTAGTAGTATGCTTTATGATGAACTGGTGGCTTGGCGCGGCCTTGATGAAGACGATCTGAATAATTATTATCTGGTAGCTGAATATATTGAGTGTTTGGAAAGATTCGGCCTTTTGGGCAAAACTTTGCTAGAGTTTGCTCAGGAATAATAGCCTGTGGAGCTGGGAGAAATCTTTTTGCAACTGCTGGTTGCGTAAATTCAAGCTTCTTTTGGTGGATTGCTTAGCTAATGCTGACTATACTGTGGCCATCAATAGTGAGCCGGTTGCCGCTATGGTAAAATACAGCGGGTGCGGCTCTGTAAGGAGGGCCTATAATGACATCAATTGATATGACTTTAGGAGAAAAGATCAAAGAACTGCGTAAAGCCCGTGGGCTATCTCAGGAGGAGCTGGCAGAGCAGATCAATGTTTCGCGGCAGGCAGTCTCAAAATGGGAACTGGACCTTTCGCTGCCGGATATTGACAATATTGTTCAACTGAGTCAGCTTTTTGATGTTAGTACGGATCATTTGTTGACGAATAAGCAGGATATGCCAGGCAATGAGGCAATTGCTACCAGAAACGAGATGTATCGGCACCAGGTTTTTGCTATCTGCATCGGCTTCTGTGTGATCGGGCTACTATTTTCGCTGACAGTATGGTTTACCTGGCAGACGCTGATTACTGTGATGATCGGTGTTTTGCTGCAGGTAATCGGGGTTATCATTTTTGAGATAGTAGTTAGCCGAAATATGCCGGAAGAGCGGCAACTGCTGCGGGCAAGATTTTATTCGCTCGTCCCATGGTTGATTTTGCCTTTCCCTGTCAAATTCGGCGTTGATTATTTATTTAACTATTATCCTAGATCCCATAATTCTTTGATGGAGATTGTAGTGATGATTGCCATTTATCTGGTCGTTTGTGGTACCATCACTTATTTGCTGCGGCGGAGGATAAAGAGCCGGTAAAAGATCTGCCTAATTTATCAAGATTATTGAGTATTGTTGATAAAGCGGTAATACGGTTCGCTATTTATGGTGAAGGATAGTCGAACGTGTGAGCGTTCGTATAATCACTGTCACCTCCTCATATATTAAGCCAGAGGAGGTGGATGCTTTGTCTAAAATCCATTGGCCTAGCTTATTGATTAGTATTGCCATTGCTGAGGCGGTAGGTGCGCTGTCCGGAGTGCTTTCCGGTGATATCAGTGCGGTTTATCGTAGTTTGATTCAGCCGCCGCTATCGCCGCCGGGATGGGTGTTTCCCATAGTCTGGACGATTCTGTTCGCCTTGATGGGTATTGCAGCTTATCTGGTCTATCACGCACCGGCTGTACGTTCTGAAAGACGAGCGGCCTTGTGGGTCTATGCCTTGCAACTATTGGTCAATTTTTGCTGGCCGATCATCTTTTTCCGTGGGCAACTATTTACTGTAGCTTTGGCAGTAATCATTTTATTGGTGGTGCTGGTCATCATTACGATGGTACGTTTCACCCGCATCAACCGGACCGCCATGTATTTGCTGATTCCGTACCTGTTATGGTTGCTTTTTGCCACCTATCTCAACATTGGCGTAGCTATTCTTAATTAAGGGCTGCTAGATAATATTGTTGCAAGACAATATATAAAGATTGATTGAAAACAGGGCTGCTATGTCAGCCCTGTTTGGCAGTTTGGCATATTAATTCTTATTAAGATAAGGCAGATTTGCTATACGATCGTTTTGGTTGGCAGATCGAGATTGCTGTACTTAGCTCTACTTTAGTGATACAATATTGCATAAATGGGG
>CALYAP010000024.1 GCA_944393575.1 uncultured Clostridia bacterium | reverse complement strand
CAGATGTTAAAGGCGCTGCAGCTGCTTGATGAAGTCGGATTAACCTATTCCTTAAGCTCTATTATAGGTCTGGGTGGCGAAGAGCTCGCCTGGGAACATGCGACCAAAACAGCGGAGTTTTATAATCAGGTGCATCCTAAATCGATCCGCTTGATGACTCTTTCTCCGGAGAAGGGGACTACTATGCTTGCGGATATCCAGGCCGGACGTTTTCATCAGCTGCCCCCTTGGAAAACCATTCTGGAAGAACGGCTGCTGCTGAAAAATTTAACAGTAGAGAATTGTCTGGTCTATGGCAATCATTTTTCCAATATCTTGCCCTTGGTGGCGAGATGGACTGAGGATAAAGAGCTAGTTTTGGAAAAAATGGATGAGATCATTTGCTCGATGGATCTGGAGAAGATTCATAGCAAAGATTTTGACCATATGTAAGAGTGATAGATGTTTTTTATCTTGCAGATTTTATATTGCCAAAATAAAAGGGCTGCTATTAAAGCAGCCCTTTGTTATACTATGGGGTGATTTTTGGATATAGTTGGCTTATCGTTTTGGATAATGCAGAAGAAGACAACTTTTATAATTTGCTTAGGCTTCTTCTAGAGAGCAGTTCTTTTTATCACGAACATCCTCAAATTCGCGGACGATTTGCTCAGATGGCGGCGCAGTCAGCAACGAGACGACAACGATGAAGATGCAGGAAATCAAGAATGCCGGCAATAGGCAGTAGATGCCCCAAATGCCGCCTAAAGGATTGATCAGCAGCTTCCAGACGAAAACCATCACACCACCGGAGATCATTCCCGCGATCGCTCCCTGGCGGTTGATGCGTTTCCAGAAGAGTGAGAACAGCATCAGTGGGCCAAAGGTGGCGCCAAAACCAGCCCAGGCAAAGGAGACGATTTGGAAGATAACACTTTGCTCATCGATAGCGATCAGCATAGCGATGACAGTAATCAGCAGCAGAGTGATTCTGGAGACGACCATCACCTGTTTATCCGAAGCGTCTTTTTTGAAGATACCCTGATAAATATTTTTTGCTAATGCGGAAGCGGCGATGAGGAGATAGGAGTCAGAAGAACTCATGGTAGCTGCTAAGATGCCAGCCATTACCAGACCGGCCAGCAGAGCAGGAAGCAGACTGGTGGCCATGATGATAAGAATATTTTCAGCAGAAGCCGAGGTCAGCAGAGCGGTGGGGAAGAGCGCACGGCCGATGATTCCGATGAAGACTGCCGCAGCCAGAGAGATGACTACCCATACGGTAGCGATGCGGCGGGACATGGTCAATTTTTTCTCACTATTGATAGCCATGAAACGCAGCAGTACCTGTGGCATACCGAAATAGCCCAAGCCCCAGGCCAGAGCAGACGCTATCGAAATAACGCTGTAGCTGGCTCCTTCACCAAAGACTGGGGCACCATTAGTCACAACTTGAGCACCGTTTTCGACAACTGGGGTAGCGATGCCGAAGAAATCAAGAAAGCCGGGGATATTTTTAGCGTTATCTATTACTGCGCCAAAACCACCGGCTGCATTGCTGCCGGCAACGATGATTAAAATTAAGGCTACGATCATCACTATCGCTTGCAGAAAGTCAGAGGCGCTTTCCGCCAAGAAACCGCCCAGCAGGGTATAAAGCAGGACGAAGATAGCGCCTAGAATCATCATTGCTACGTAAGAGGTGCCAAACAAAGTGCTGAAGAGCTTCCCACAGGTTACCAGGCAGCTAGCTGCATAAACAGTGAAGAAGATCAGAATAAAGACCGCTGCGATACTGAGAATAACCTTGCTTTTTTCATGAAAGCGGTTGGAAAAGAATTCTGGCAGCGTAATAGAATTATTGGCTTTAATACTATAACGGCGTAATCTTTTGGCTACGATTAGCCAGTTTATGTAGGTGCCAAGAGCCAAGCCAATAGCGGTCCAGGCAGCATCGGCAACTCCGCACCAATAGGCGACGCCAGGAAGCCCCATCAGCAGCCATCCGCTCATATCCGATGCTTCGGCGCTCATAGCGGTTACCCAGGGGCCAAGCGTACGTCCGCCCAGAAAGTAATTTTCGGTATTGGTCTGGGCGCGACGGGTAAAATAGACACCAATGCCTAAAACAATGATCATATAAACGATCATCGCAATAAGGATTTGTACAGAATCTGCATTCATAGTAGTTCTCCTTGAAGAATTGATAATGATGTTAATAATGACGTATTTAATTATGATAAATTAAAATTAACTGATTGTAAAGGGTTATCTGACAATTTGTTGACCGAATGTCAATATAGTATTTGTTGGTGAGGCGTTTTAGTATCAGCAGATACTTACTCATGGTGGTTTATGCGAATGGTTCAGCTTGAAGGTTGCTAAAAATATAAAAATAGGATAGAATAAAATATAAAAATTAATAGCAAGTATCTAGCAAGTATCGGCCTAACCCAACGAAAGCTGGTGGCGCAAAGTTAATGAGGCTTCATCCATTAGTGTATGACAGCCAGTTGCCAATTCACTGTATACGTAGCTTTTTTATGGCGGCCTTTATCGGTCGTTCTTTTATTTCGCTGTAGGCTACGGCATGGCGATAATTATACTGAGACCCATTTCCTCCTCCTTATGAGCAGAAAATGGGTCTTAAAAGATAATGGAGAATAGTTGTTGTAGCAAAGTTTGTTTTACCAAATGCCTAAGAGATGTTGCATCAGTAAGCTGACTGCGGCGATTCCTACCCAGCAGCATAATCCCATGAAAATGGGTTTTCCCCCAGTCTTGACTAATTTGACAATATCGGTATTAAGGCCGATAGCTGCCATTGCCATGATGATGAAGAATTTACTGAGTTCCTTTAAGGGGTTGGTGATAGTTGCTGGCAGGTTGAAGACCGTTGTTACCACTGATGCCAGAACAAAAAAGAGAATGAAAAAAGGGAAGATCTTCTTTAAGCTGACTTTGCTGCTAGATTGATGCTTTTCTTTTCTGGTGCGGTAAAAGGCTAAAACTAAGGTAATAGGGATGATCGCCAGTGTCCTGGTGAGTTTGACGATAGTGGCAGAATCAAGCGTATTGCTATGATGTATGCCATCCCAGGCTGCTGCGGCAGCAGTAACAGAAGATGTATCATTGATCGCTGTTCCGGCAAAAAGACCGAATCCTTCATTAGAAAGACCTAACATTCCTCCTAAGGTAGGAAAAATTAGTGCTGCAATAACATTGAATAGAAAAATAACAGAGATTGATTGGGCAATTTCTTCATCATTGGCGCCGATAACCGGTGCTGTAGCGGCGATAGCTGAGCCCCCGCAGATTGAAGAGCCCACGCCGATGAGCGTAGATATTTTTGATGGCATCTTCAAAGCCTTGTAGAGCACAAAGGCAATAAGCAGCGATGTGGTTATTGTAGAGATGATAATTGGCAGCGACTGCTGTCCTTTTTGCAAGATATCGGTTAGATTCATGCCAAAGCCCAGCAGTACTACGGCGAATTGCAGTATTTTTTTAGAGGTGTAATTAATACCAGTCTGGGTATGAGGCTTGTCCTTGATAAAAATGGTAATGACCATCCCTATGAGAATGGCGAATACTGGTCCGCCAACTACTGGCACTAGTCGACCGAGAAACCAGCAAGGGATAGCAATTAGTAAGCACAATAAAATTCCCCAACCATTATTTTTGATGAAGTTCATGAGTAGCGACCTCTTCTCCAAAGATTTTTGCCTTTTGAGTATAACATAAAGATCAAATAAAGAAAAATTATAAATTATTATCTATATATAAAATTAATTTATTGTTGGGGGTAATGTATGTTAGATTTTCGTTTGGATACTTTTTTGGTAGTCTGTAAATATATGAATTTTACCAAAGCTGCTCAGGAGCTAAATATCACGCAGCCAGCAGTATCACAGCATATTCATTATTTAGAAGAAGCTTATCAGGCTAAGCTTTTTGAGTACCATGCTAAGAAGCTGACCTTGACCCCTCAGGGAGAAGAGCTTTTACGTGCTGCTACGACGATGAAACATGACTCTATCCACCTGCATGATCACTTAGCTCATTTGGCTCAGGAAAAAAGAGAATTGATTTTTGGTGTTACCCTCACCATTGGTTCTTTTGTGATGCCGCAGCATTTAGCAGCTTATTTGCGCAAATATCCGCAAACACATATCCATATGGTAGTGGCGAATACCCAAGAGCTGCTCAAGCAGCTTGATGCCGGGGAGATCGATTTTGCTCTGGTTGAGGGGTATTTTTCTAAAAATGAGTATGAGTACCGTATCTATGCGACAGAAAAATATATCGCTGTTTGCAGTACCCAACATCAATTTAGTAAAAAGCCCCGGCGTTTAGAGCATTTATTTGGCGAAAGGCTGATTTTACGTGAGCCTGGTTCCGGAACCAGAGAGATTTTGGAAAAACAATTAGAGGAGCGAAATTTTTCGGTCAAGGATTTTGCTAGTTTAGTGGAGATCAATGATATCCCGGCTATCAAATCACTGGTAGAGTTGGATTGCGGTATTGCCTTTTTTTATGAGAAGGCTGTAGCCAAGGAATTACAAGAAAACCGCTTGCGCCAGATTGAGCTAAGCGATTTCCACGTCAGTCATGATTTTACTTTTTTGTGGCGGCGGGGCAGCATCTTTGCTGATTATTATCAGGAGCTGTTTGCCGATTTGCAAGAGGGTGACTAACAGAATGTAAGACCAGCAGTAAATTCTTGTATGAAATATTTTTATAAGCCTATTATTTTCTAGTTAAGCTAGCTTCCATGTTGCTGCCTAGGGGTAAACCGAATAATAGCTAAGTTGTTTCTTGGCTATTATTCGGTTTTTATTCGTCTCGATTTTCTTTACCAAGCGGCATTTTTTAAATTTATATTGTATAATGGTTTAAACTGATAGACGAAAAGAGGTCTTGTTTTGCACGATATCAAACATTTAGCAGAGGAATTTAAGGCATGCCAAAAAATACTGCTGGCTCTCGGAGATGCTAACCGTCAACATTTGATTGTAGAAATGATGCAGATGGGAGAATGCGATGGGGTTCGGGTAGGGGCGATCACTGCCAAGACAAATTTGTCACGTCCTGCTGTCTCGCATCATCTGCAAATATTGAAAGAAGCAGGCTTAATAAAAATGCGTCGTGAAGGCACGAAAAATTATTACTATTTTGATGCTGATAGCGAGGCAATGGACCGGCTGCTACGAATGCTTGCCCTTGCAAAAGAAATTATGGAAAGCTTACCGGACAGAAGTGGCGAGAAGAGTTAATATTTAATATCGGAGGGGTTTTTATGGAAATTATGGAAGCAATGCAAAATCGTCATAGCGTGCGCCAATATATAGATCAGCCTATTGACGCTGAATGTTTGGCAGCCCTGGAGGCGGAAATCGATGCTTGTAATAAAGAGGGAGGTCTGCATATTCAGCTGGTCAAAAATGAACCCCAGGCCTTCAATAGCCTAATGGCGCATTATGGTAAATTCAGCGGTGTCAGCAATTATCTGGCATTGATCGGCCCAAAGAGCGATCATTTGGAAGAACTATGCGGCTATTATGGAGAGAGGCTGGTGTTAAAGGCACAACAGCTTGGGCTCAATAGCTGCTGGGTGGCAATGACCTACAAGAAAATCCCTGCTGCTTTTCAAATAGGCAGCGGGGAGAAATTAACGGTTGTTATTGCGCTGGGATACGGCCAAACACCAGGCATAGCGCACAACTCTAAGCCCATGGAAGACGTAAGCAATATTGATGATACTTCTCCGGAGTGGTTTAGGAGAGGAGTTGAGGCGGCGTTGCTTGCTCCCACTGCTATGAATCAACAAAAATTTATGCTGTCTTATCGCACTGATAAGGTAATAGCTAAAGCCAGAAGAGGGTTTTACACTAAGATCGATCTTGGTATTGTCAAATACCATTTTGAGCTTGGGTCGGGCAAGGATCACCTGATCTGGCAGTAACAGCAGCTAGACTGGTTACCAGAAATTGTCTACTAAATCGATTAGCGGCAAGGTGAAATCCTAGCCGCTTTTTATTATGCAACAGTTTGCAATATTCTGCTTGAATGCTTACGAAAGCTGTGAGCTAACCTCACTATTTACTGCTTTTCGTAGTTGCCTTATTAGATACATTTTTGATATCAGATATACTTGCGATAGATGCGGAATCAGGGCTTTTTAGTTGGCTCCTGTTGGCCACTAGATAAACAATAATAGCTATCCAGACAAAGCCAAAAGTAACTCCTTGGACTGCGGTAAATTGCTCGTGGAAGAGCAGCACCCCTACCAAAAGCTCGATAGTTGGATTGATATACATCAGGATACCGCTTAAATTATACGGGGTCTCCTTGATGCCATGGCTAAAAAGGATTAAGGGAATACTGGTGACAACTCCACTTAGCGGCAGCAAAAGATATTGCCATCCGTCAAGAATAGCCAAGGCCCCTAATTGCCTGGTTTCCATATAAATAATAAATCCTAGCGCTAAAGGTGCCATTATTAATGTTTCCATGAAGATCGACAGTAATCCATCAATGTTAATGGTTTTCTTCAGTGCACCATAGACCGCAAAAGTCACTGCAATGACCAGAGCGATGAAGGGAAACTCGCCATAATAAATGATCGGGACGATCACTCCCAGCGCTGCCAGAGCTACGGATCCCCAGTGCAGCTTGGTTAAGCGTTCCTTGAAAATAACAGCACCAATGAAGATAACGATGATCGGCTCCATATAATAGGCCAGGCTGGCGTCAATGATATGATTGGCATTGACAGCCCAGATATAGCTGCCCCAGTTGATAGTGATGAGAATAGCACAGATAGCAATTTTCAGTAGCTGCTTTTTGTCTTGAAAGACCGTTTTAAGCTGCCCCCAGTTTTTACGGGCTAGGAGAATAATAGTGCAGAAAAGGAGCGACCAGAAAACCCTGCTGGCTAAAACATACAAAGAATCAAGGCTATTTAAAGTTTTCCAGAAAATGGGCAACAAACCCCAGAAAACATAACAAAGCGTTACATAGAGAGGGCCTTTAGACATTAAGAAACTCCTTTGCATAGGGTAAGAGATAGGTAGCCTAATCGCTTTGCCGCAACAAGGCTTGGCCAAAAAGAACAAAAAGTTATTAGTACTCAGCCAAATGGCCGAATAATATTATAGCCGCGGTTATTGTCTAATACAAGAAATTTGCTGAGAATTCTTTGCCTAAAAATTCTTTTACATAAAAGTTAAAAGATTCGCCTAGTTATGGTATACTAGATGCACTAAGGCGCAGATTATAGGAGTTGACATGCGTATTCTTATCGATGCTGACGGTTGTCCCGTTGTCGATCTCACCATCCGCCTAGCGCAACAGTTTGCAGTGGAAGTGCTTATCCTCTGTGATACGGCACATCTGATCGAGCGTGAGGGTGCCAGTACATTAACTTTTGCTAAAGGCAAAGATAGCGTTGATTTTGCTTTGGTCAACTTACTGCATTCCGGGGATATCGTGATTACTCAGGATTATGGCCTGGCTGCTATGTGTTTGGCCAAAAAGGCATTGGTTATCAATCAAAATGGTCTGCAGTATACGGCAGATAATATAGATAGTTTGCTCTTAGCCCGCCATACCGCGCAAAAGGTGCGCCGTAGCGGCGGAAAATTAAAAGGGCCGCATAAACGCGATCATGGACAAGATATTGCTTTTGAGCAGAAGTTGCTATCACTGCTGCAACTTTATGTAAGACCGCTACAAGATGATGGTTTTGCTGCTAAGCTTTGACAGAACTTGGCGGCAAGCAGAGTCTTTATTAGTTAGTAACTTTGGGGATACTATTAGAAGTTTTTTCGCAATTATTAATAATTTTTAAAACCTCTTTAAACTGTGTTTAAAGGGGATGCTTTTGCGAAAAACTTCTGTTATACTCATGTATGTAATAATACGGCTACCTGATGGCCAGAAAGAGTAAGTATTTATGCCTGATAATTTTTCTCTAACTGCTGAAGATGCTGCTACAATCAAAAGGCGGCGGATTGTCAGCATTATTTCAATCATTATTTTCCTTGCCCTAAGCGCTGCTATCTGTTGGTTCGTTGGCCGGCCGTTGATTGAATTTGTTTCCGAACCAGAGCGTTTTCGCCTATGGGTAGATAGTCATGGTATTTGGGGTAGGTTAGCTTTTATCGGCATGGTTGTGCTCCAGGTCATTGTTGCCATTATCCCTGGGGAACCGATAGAGATCGGTGCTGGATATGCTTTTGGCGCTTTTGAGGGTACCTTGTTATGTATTGTCGGTGCTTTGATCGGCACGACGATCATCTTTCTGTTTACTCGGTATTTTGGTATCAAAGTAGTGGATTGCTTTTACCCGCGGGAAAAGATCCTTTCCATGAAGTTTTTCCGCAACAGCAAGCGCCTGCATTTGTTGGTCTTTATCCTTTTCCTTATTCCCGGTACCCCTAAGGATATCATGACCTATGTACTGGGTCTTACCAATATGAAATTAAGTGCCTGTCTGCTTATTACCAGCATTGCCCGTATCCCTTCGGTGATTACCTCGACTATCGGCGGAAACGCTTTGGGCATCCAGGATTATCAGTTTGCGATTATCGCTTTTATCTTTACCATTGTTGTTAGTGTGACTGGTATTTTAATCTATCGGCATATGAGCAAACGTCTTAATGAGCGGCAAGCCGCAGCAGATGCTGCAGCAGAACAGCCCGTGCAACTTGAACAAGCAGAAGGCAAAAGCCAGGTGATAGCTATGGCAGCAGAGAATAGTCAGGTTGATGATGAGCATGAGCTGTCTGATTGTGCAAACCTATCAGGGAAAGAGCAATAGAAGATATTGCTAAACAGGGTAGAGCAGAAAATCAGGTAAAAATATAACTATAAAAAGCGAGAGATTTGCAAAAGCAGCTTAGCGTTGTCGCTAAGCTGCTTTTTATTATTTTTAGATATTGTTATTTAGCAAATAGCATGACTCTAATCCAAGGTTAAATCAAACCCATAGCAGCTTTTTTCAAAGCCGTAGATTTCATAAAAGCGGTGTGCACCGGTACGTGGAAAACCGGAATCCAAAACAATGGCTTTACAGCCTCTAGCCTTAGCTAGTTCTTTGGCATGATCCATCAGTTTAATGCCATTTCCCTGGCCACGTTCATCCTCATTGGTGATGATACTGGAAAGATAGCAGGTCATACCGGAAAGCCAGAAAGTATTAAAATAGGCGCCATGACAGAACCCATGGTATTCATTCCCATCCATCAGAAAAAAAGCAAAGCTGTTGGGATCATTGATGACATCTGCATATACCTGACGGATGACTTCTTTATCATAGGTATTATAGGTCCATAGTTTCTCAATATAGTCAAAAGCTACATCAAAATCATCCATAGTTGCATTTTTGAATTCCATATTGGTTCCTCCTTTATGTTGAAATGGATACCTAGTGCTGAGACGGTCATTCCCCTTTCCTTTATGTAATGATTGTTAATCAAATTTGCGGATTTTATAGGATATGTTATGTGTTACAGCAACAATATACATCTTGGAGAGGAAAATGTAAAGTCATGATCTTTAACTGACACCCTGGTTTAAATAGTTGTTTAACATAGATGGTTTGGGATAAAAAGAGATGTAACAAAATTAAAGGTAGCTCACTTTTATCAAAGCAGGCGCGAACATTATCTTGTTCGCGCCTGCTTGGCGGAGTGGGTGGGATTCGAACCCACGTGCCGGAGTTACCGGCAAACTGATTTCGAGTCAGCCCCGTTATGACCACTTCGATACCACTCCAAACGAATTATTTACCGCATTACTATATCATAATTATAGGGCAAGGGCAAGGAGATAAGAGAACTTTACCACTGAAATTAGTCAGGTTAAGTATCAAGGTAATGAATTCTCTAGAGTGTCAGCGATGCCTCAGGAACCATCAATCTAATAGCTTCATGACACACACTAATAGTCAATGGAAGAGTGCCAAAGCACTCACCATCGATATCGACTTCGATATCTTCATTTTTAGGTGATTGAAAGGTGATTGCTTTGCCCTGGAGATATTGGATAGAGGGCAGTTTATAAAAGTCACCGGAGAGAATGCGGTTAGATATTTCTGCTGCTGATGAGAAAATATTCAATTTTTTCATCAGTAAAATATCAAAAACCCCATCACTAACATCAGCCTTTTCCATCAATTTACGGAAAGTAGCAACGCTTTTAGAATTTACTACCAAACATAGGTGAAAATTTCCGGTCAATTTTTCTCCATCAACTTCGATCTCCAACGGCATTACTTGGACGAGCTGTTCTCTTACGCTAGCTGCTGCCTGAAGATAATAGGCCAAGCGCCCCAGGGTATTTTTAGCGTTACGGTTAGTAGTGTGGGCAACATTGGTAAACATGCCAAAAGCCGCTACATTGACAAAATAAGTGCCATTATTGGCTAAGCCTAAGTCGATCCGGCGGTAATGAGCGTCGCGAACCATTTGACAAAATTCTTCTGGCTCATCTGGCAGACGTAGGCTGGAGGCAAAATCATTACTGGTACCGGCAGCCAGGATTGCTAAAGGAATATCCTCTCCAGATTCCATTATACCGTTAACGATCTCATTAATAGTGCCATCACCGCCGCAGCCGATGATCAGATCAGTATCAGCAGCAGTACATGCTGCCGCAGCCTGTGTTGCATCTTTGGTCTTTTCTGTTCTGGTAACCCGTATCGACTCTGCTGTACCGTCCAGGATTAGTTTGCCAATAATTTGTTCCAGATTGCGTTGTATTATCCGTTTGCCAGCATTAGGATTGACTATGACGTGTATTTTCATCTGCAGCCTCCTTAATCAGCATATATTATATTATTTACAGGTCTATATCTCAACATTTTTTTTGTTTATTTGTCGTCGGAACTCAATATGTCTTTGTCGTAAATGCTCGGATTTAGAAAATTATTGCAATTTCTTCTATAATCATGTAAGATTTTAACTAAGAAAATGCTTTGTATCCTGTCCATTGTGTCCAAACTTTTGGCGCTATCGGTAGTCTCCAGATGCATCAGATGAGGTCGTCATGGATAAACAAGCAGATAAAAAAACTAAACGGCAGTCATCACTTAATATGCAGAAGATAATTATCGGTGTGGTATTAGTGCTGATCTTTTTTGCTGCCGGTGCTCGCTTTGGCGTTTATCTGAGTAATGATCAAAGCGCTCCTGTAGTCGGTGAGGAGACTGCTCCTGGCATGTTGAAAGTGGACATAAAAGGTGCCGTTGCCAACCCAGGTCTTTATGATCTTCTAGAGGGTAGCCGGGTAGCTGATGCCCTGGCGGCAGCTGGAGAGCTTAGCAATGCTGAAACGGGGCTGCTCAATATGGCCGCAATATTAGTGGACGGCACTGAATTGATCGTGCCCTACCAAAGTGGGGAGATCGATTGGAATGAACTGGCTCAGAGTCGCGGCGGGATTTATTATGGCAGTGATACTGCCGATGATACTACCGGCACTACTGCAGCTATGGTCGGGATGATCAATATCAATACCGCAACGGTTGAAGAACTGCAGCAATTAAGCGGTATCGGTGAAGTTAAAGCACAACGGATTATTGAGCACAGGGAGCAGAATGGTCCTTTTGTGACTATCGAGCAGATTATGAATGTCTCCGGCATTGGTAATGCCACTTTTGAAAAGATACGGGAGCATATCTGTGTGGAGTAAGCTAATACCTGATTTTTTGCGGGGCAGGATGATTTTATCGCTGCTCCTTTCTTTTATCGTGGGGATAGTTATCGCCGAGTTTAGCGGGATATCCTTGGCAGTGTCTGGCTGGATTGCCATAGCAGCACTGTTACTATCTTTGCTGTTGTTCCGCTGGGGCGGCTTAGCTATCTTTTTACCGCTTGCTTTGTCGCTGGGCATGTTGATGTGCAGTGGTGATAAGGCCGCGGTAGCTGCTTTTGATTATGAGGACGGCAATAATATTATCGTCTGTGGAAAAATCGTTGCGATGGACGAACGGGAAGAGAATTGGCGTGCCCAGCTGGCAGTGGATTCGATTGATGGGGCGACGGTGCATTGTGCTGATATTTATCTCTATGGAGAGGGGATTCCGCCAGGAGTCGGCAGTACTATTGAAGCCAGGGGTACTGTCTTTTCTCCGGAACCATATGCTAATGCCAATGCTTTTGATTATAACGATTATCTTACGCTAAATGGTATTGCCGGATCAGTGAGCACTCAGTTTACCGGTAAGGTTACTGTCCTTAGCGCCGGGCCAAGTTTTTATCCGGCTAAGATTGGCGAATGGCTGCGTGATGGATTTGACCAGGCGGCTGCAGGCTTAAATGATTTGCAAAAAGCTTTGGTCTATGGCGTCTTCCTGGGAGATAAAAGCGGGCTGGATTATCAGATGAAAAACGCTCTGGGGCTAACTGGGTCATTGCATGCCTTTGCTGTGTCTGGTCTGCATGTTGGCTATATTGTTGCTTTAGCCCTTTTGCTTGCTGGTAACTCTTACCGCCGGCGCATATTGCGTTTTGTATTATGTGTGGTGATGTTGCTGGTGTATATCAGCCTCACCGGTGCCGTACCTTCTGTGCTGCGGGCTTCGATCATGTCCGTTTGTTTGCTGGCGGCATCATTGTTCAATGAACAGGATGACCGGGTTACCGCTATATCATTAGCAGCATTGATCTGTTTGATTATCCATCCTAGATGGCTTTTTTCTGCCGGTTTTCTTCTCTCTTTTGCCGCAGCAGGTGGCATTATTGCCTTTACCCCGATGTTTGGCAAGCTCTTTTCCCGTTTGCCCGCAGGCATCAATGGCTTCTTTTCCGTCACTTTTGCTGCCACACTGGCCACTCTGCCGCTGGTATGCTATTATTTCTATCATATCAGCTGGCTGGGATGGATCTTGTCTCCAGCGGTAATTTTGGCTGCTGGCGCTACAGTGATTCTCTCTTTTTTGGGTGTTTTGCTGGCTATCTTTTCCCCTTGGTTAGCTGGTATCTTGTTAGAGGCAGCTGCTTATGCTATTGAGCCTGTGTATTGGCTGTGCGAATGGGTCAGCAGTTGGCGCCCAGCAGCCAGTGTGACCGGTGCGGTACCGGCCTGGACGGTGATCGTTTTTATCTGTTTGATTGCCTTTTTGCCTTATTTGTTGAAGCGTTGCGGTAAAATAGCAACCTCTTCAGCGATAATCGTCCTGGTATTGCTCTTTTCGCTGGTGGCTCCACGTACTGTTTTCCCTGGACATAATTTGAATGGCAAAGTGGCTGAGGTCACTTTTATTGATGTTGGCCAAGGGGATTGTGCGTTGATCGTTGCCCCAGATGGTAAGACAGTGCTGATTGACGGCGGCGGCATCACCAATAATCCCGGTTCGATCGGTGAATATTCATTATTGCCTTATCTGAAGAGTCGGGGGATTGACCATATTGATATGATGATCAATAGTCACCCTCATGACGACCATACTGACGGCCTATTGAGTGTGCTGGAATATCTGGATACAGAACAGCTGTTATGCAGCGGTTTATGGGCTGATGATGGGATCAATCAGCGTTTGCTCACCGCTGCCGAGAATAATGGAGCTGAGATCGTGCCTGTAGCGGCTGGTGACAGTTATCCGCTCGGTGACTATCTGCATTTATCCTTTTATCACCCTGATGATAGTTGGGAAGCTCTCTCTGGAGATGATGCTGATGCTAATGATGCCTCATTGGTTTGTGAGGTCAGCATAGGGGAGATTGATTTTCTGTTCACCGGTGATATCGGAGGGGAATTGCTGGCTACTGTTTGCGATCAATATGCGGTGGAAGCGGAGATTATTAAACTGCCGCATCATGGCAGTAAGACCGGGTATGACGAGGAATTGGCTGAAATTTTGGCCAGTGAGGTAGCAGTGATTTCTGTGGGTGAAGATAACAGCTATGGCCATCCGGCGGCAAAAGTGGTAGAATATTGGCAGGAGTATGGCGAAGTCTACCGTACTGATCTAGACGGCTCAGTAGTTATTTATACTAACGGCGCTGAGTATCAGATTTCGACCTATTATTAACCATGCGTAATTTGCAACATTCATTACAACTAGGTATGCTGGCTCCTGTCTATCTTTTTTACGGCGATGAGCCTTTGCTGATGGAAGAAATGGCAGAGCAGATTTGCGCGCTAGCTTCCCCTGCTGGCGAAGAATGGAACCGCGAGGTTTATCAAGCCAGCGAGATTTCTCCGGATGATATTGTGCTTTCAGCCGGTAGCGGCGGCTTTATGGGAATGCGGCGGGTAATTATTGTCCGCGATATTACTTGGCTCAAAAGAGGGAAAAAAGCTAAAGACAACAGTCAATCTGAGGGAGATGTTGAGATAACTTCTGGAGTGGATTTAGAATCATTGATCGAATATGCGGCTGATCCTAACCCGGATACCGTATTGATCCTGATGGTCAATGGTGCTGTGCCTAGCAATAGCCGTCTGCTCAAGGCGGTTAATAAGGGCGGCAGGGCAGTGCAATTCGCAGCCCTTAAAGGTATGGAGAAGGAGCGTTGGCTGGCATCATATTTGAAAGCAGCTGCCAAAGCCCCGGAGCGGGGCGTGATCCCTTATCTGGCTCTGATGAGCGGCGACGGCTTGTTGGCTGCTAAGAGCGAGGCCGATAAACTGATCCTTTATACCGAGGGCAAAACAGCGATCACTATGGAAGATGCCAGAGATATCGTCAGTGGCGGCTCGATCGCCGGTGTTTTTGATCTCAGCGATCGGATGGCGGAGAAACAGGGAGGAGAAGCTGTAGCAGTTCTGCGGCGGTTATTGCTGCAAGGAGAAGCTGCGCAGAAGCTGCTGGCGATGCTGGGAACTCAATATCATAATACATTGGCAGTCAAAGATATGCTAAGCCGTGGTTATACTGCCAAAGAGGCTGCTTCACGGCTATCCATGAACCCTTATGCTGCTCAGAAATGCGCTGCCCAAGCCCGGCGTTATACTAACCGCCAGCTTTCCAAAGCGCTGGAGTTATTGCTTAATGCTGATATTGCCCAAAAAAGAGGCGAGGGAGATTTGTCCGACTTACTGGAAGTAGCTATCCTGCGCATTTGCGCTATGTAAAGGAGCAGAAAATGAAAATAGCATCCGTTTATATTCATATCCCTTTTTGCCTGCGGAAATGCAATTATTGTGATTTCGTTTCTTATCCACTGGCTGATTGCAGTACCGTTCGGGGGCATTACCCCCAGCTAGTGTTGCAGGAGCTGGAACTTTACCGCGAGGAGTTGGATTTTTCCCCTTTAC
The DNA here is from genome assembly GCA_944393575.1 of uncultured Clostridia bacterium. Classification (GTDB taxonomy): domain Bacteria; phylum Bacillota; class Dehalobacteriia; order UBA4068; family UBA4068; genus HGM13862. The sequence continues at coordinate 33,333 of CALYAP010000024.1, read as the reverse complement.
GCACGATTTATTTTGGTGGTGGCACGCCATCGATACTAGAGGCTGCGGAGATATCACAGCTACTGGCAGCCTTTCCGGCAGCGACTGAAATCACCTTAGAGGCTAATCCAGAAACGCTTGATGAGGCCAAATTAGCGGCTTTTTATCAGGCTGGCATCAACCGCTTGAGTCTTGGCGTTCAAAGCTTCAAACCGCAGTTATTGACATCTATGGGTAGAGGACATACTTCAGAGCAGTCCCAGGCGATGGTAGCAGCAGCCAGACGGGCTGGATTTGCTAATATTAATATTGATCTGATCTATGGACTCCCTGGCCAGAACTTGCAGGATTGGCAGGAGGATATTGCTGATGCTCTGGCTTTAGGGACAGAACATATTTCCCTCTATAGTCTGACAGTGGAGGAGGGAACGCCTTGGTGGCAAATGGAGCGTGATGGCCTGATTTGCCCAGCAGATCAAGATTTAAGTGCCGATATGTTGGAATATGCTATTGACGCCTTAGCTGCTGCTGGCTACCGGCATTATGAAATCTCCAATTTTGCCCGCCCCGGCTTTGAGAGTCAGCATAATCTGGCTTATTGGCGGCGGGAAAATTATTTGGGACTTGGTGTAGCGGCCGCCGGCTGCATGCTCAATTATCGCTATTATAATCACCGTACCTTAGCTGCTTATCAAACAATGCTTGAGAAAGGCCAACGGCCTGTCTTTGATGAGGAACACCTGACTATTGACCAGGTGATGAGCGAAGCTATCTTCCTGGGGCTGCGTTTGGCTGAAGGGATCAATTTCAAGTCTTTTGCCGAGCAGTATGGCGTGAACCCATTAAAGAGATATCGTAAACAGATCCGTAAAATGGCTGAGGCTGGACTTTTGGAGGTTAACGAAAAGGGGATGTATCTTTCCCGGCGTGGTGTTTTGCTGGGCAACGAGGTCTTTATGCAATTTGTTTAAGTACAGCCCGGAGATTCGGGCCGGTATCAGCTATCTGATAAAATCATGGTAGTTATTCTTGTCCGCCCCCGGGTGAATAGTGATGGCAATGGCTGAAGCGATGATTTCGGCATCATCAGCGATCAGCTCGTCGATATCTTTAGGTGTAACCATCAGCCGCCCCCGGAAGCGTTCCAATAATTGTTTTTCCGCAAATTGACAGGCGCCTTCATCGATTTTAGTTGGGAATAACTGGGCTTTTCCTTCCCAGTAGCGGTCCAGACTTTTGACGGTCTCGGAGATGATAGAGGCGGTGTCTACTACTGTGGGTACGCCAATAGCTATCACCGGACATCCAGCCATGTCTTCATCAATGCCATTACGGCGGTTGCCAATGCCGCTGCCAGGCTTGATGCCGGTATCCGATATCTGGATGGTGGTGCCGACCCGGGTGACTGAGGCGGCAGCCAAGCTATCGACAACGATCAGTGCAGCTGGGTGGATATGCTCACAGATCCCCATGATGATCTCTGCGGTTTCGATGCCGGAATTTCCTAATACTCCTGGCGCTATCGTACATACCGGCGCTAATCCGGCTGGCTTTTGTCCGTTCTGAAAAATGTGACGGGTAGCATAAGTTAGATCTATAACACGGGGTCCAAGCGCGTCGGGAATGGCGTTATTATTGCCTAGCCCTACCACTAGGATCGGCCGGCTGAAGGTGCCGGTGACTGGTAGGAGACTGCTGAGTTGTTTAGCTGCTACTGAGGCGATATCAGCAATGGTTTCTTCATTTTCTACCGGGGGAATATCGAGGGTGATATATTTGCCTTGCGGCCGATGCAGGGCTTCTTCTCCCCGCTCATCGAGCACGGTGATAATATGGATGATCACGCCGCTGGACTGTTGTACCTCTTCTGCAACACCAGGTATCTCAATATTAGCAGTGCCACGGAGCAGGGCATTGGCTTCTATTGCCAGATCTAACCTAGCAGCAAGAGCTGAACAACCTTGTAGATTTTCCCAAAAGTCAACTGTCTTTTTCATGCTTTTAGTATGCGCAAAAGGTAAATATAAATAAAGGGAAATGCTGGCAAATGCAGGAAGTACGTCTGTAAAAGGCGAAAATTATTTAATTATAGAGGTGAGCAGAGATGAAAGTTAGATGTATGACTTGTGGAAAGGAATATGAAATCAGCAAACTGCACAAGGATTATAACAAATTAGCAGCTAATCCATCATCGGTATTTATCTGCGAAAAATGTTCCAAAAAAATTAGCCATTCGGCACGCCGTAAAAAGGCTAAAGATCATAAATAATGAGGATTATTGCTGGTAGCTGCAAAGGCAGAAAGCTTCATACATTAAAAGGGGATAATACCCGTCCGACAGCGGACCGGGTCAAGGAGGCTTTATTTAGCGTGCTGGCTCCTTATCTGGCTGGCGCCAAGGTGCTAGATGCTTTTGCTGGTAGCGGAGCTTTAGGCTTAGAAGCACTCTCTCGCGGGGCGGATTCGGCATGGTTTTGTGAACATAATCGTGCGGCAGCACAGGTCTGTGCTAGGAATATTGCTGATTGTGCCTTTGAAAAGGCCCATCTGTTGGTTGGTGATGTGCTAACTCTTTTACCCCGTCTACGCATGGACAAGCCTGAGCTTTGCTTTGACTTAATTTTTCTAGACCCGCCTTATCGGGGAGACTTGCTTATCCGTACAGTACAGATTATCAAAGATCATGCTTTATTGGCTGATAGCGGCATTATTATTGCTGAAACAGCTGCGAGCACGCCGCCACTCGATTTGCCTTTCTGTCGTTTACAAAAGGAAAAGAAATATGGCGATACAATGATCCGGTTTTATTATTTAACTGATGATAGCGAATGATGCGCACCAAATAGGCAATCAAGGAGGATGAATAATGGACGCTAATGAAAATCTCGGCCTGGCCACAATACTTAAAGAATTAGAAGATGCTGTTATCAATGGCAGCAGGGTTCCGCTGACCAATAAGGTGATGGTGAACGAAGATGCGATCATCGGCTGTGTAGACCGCATTTATGCTGCTTTGCCTGATGAGATCAAGCATGCCCAGAGAGTCCTGGAACAAAGCGATAAATTATTGGAAAATGTTGAAGGCCAAAGTCAACGGATCATTGCCGAGGCTAAAGAGCAGGCTGATATGATGACACAGGAATCTGTAGTCTATCAGGAGGCTGTGGCCCGGGCAGATGCCTTGGTAGCTCAAGCAGAGGAGGCTTCTGTACAGCTGCGCCGCGATTCAATCCGTTATTGTGATGATGTCCTTGGCCAGTTAGAGGCTACTTTAGAAAAGATGTTGTCCAATATTCGCCGCAACCGTGAAGATTTACAAAAATTCAGCTTTTATGATGATACAGATAAAGCGGCCGAATAGCGATTAGCACTAGAGAAATTCCTGCTAATATAGCTAGAGCACCACAACAGAGTTGTAGCGATGAGAGGAAAAAGTTGATCTCTCCTGTGGTGATAGTGATAGCTGATACTGGCAAAGATATCCAGGAGCAAAGCAACGTGGCAGCCAGGTAGGAAAAAACAGCATGCCCGATCCGGCAGGCTAGATAGGGGAAGATGCGGATATCCGTATCACCGACCATGGCTAATACCTGCATTTGTACTGATATGCCGCCAAAGCCAAGGATCGCTGCAGCGACGGGAATGATTTGCTGGAGACTGAGTGAGCTGTCTGCCAGGACATTGATGCCTAAGCTCATCTCCCAAAATCCTTGGAAAAAGGCTTGTATTTGTGGTGTCCCTGGTAGGTTCAAGGCAGAAATATTGCCACTGATCACTGAGAAAAAGATCATTAGACATCCTATAGTGATGATATTAGCGGCAGCGCGGGAAACTGCCGCTTTTAGGATGCGGCCAATATCATGGTTGCCAATGCTCTCGCTGGCTGCCGCGGGAGCACTGACAATCTCTTTTTGCCTCTCGCTCCGTTTGCGTTTGCGTGCGCCCAATCCTAATAAGATTCCGATCAGCAGATTCCCTCCATAATGGACGATTGCTAAAATAATAGCTGCCTTTGGACAATGCAACAACCCTCCTGCTACTGCTACGGATATGTATAGCGGACCGGCATTATTAGTAAAGCAGATCATTCGCTCTCCCTCAGCACGGGTGATCTCATTTTTTCGCCGCAGCGAAGCCGTGATCGATGCTCCGCTGGGAAACCCGGAGCAGAAGCCTAAGGCCACTGCCAGAGCTGCGCATCCGGGTAGGTTGAACAGTGGACGCATTAGAGGACTCATGGCATATGAGAGATAGCGGGAAATGTTCATTTCCATCAAAAGCTCACTGATAAAGAAGAAAGGCAACAGCGCAGGGGTGACGACAGTCCACCATAGCTCAAGCCCTCTGGTAGCTGATTGATAAGCCAGGCTAGGCTGAGCCACCATCGAGATGGTTAGTCCGATAAGCAGGATAAGTAGGATTTTATTAGTTTTATTGCCATGTTTAGTCAAAATTCTCTTTGCCCCTTATTAAAAATGTGATATAATATAATTTAGCCTATGTTATTTATAAATAAATATTATTATTACGGCGGAGGTTAGTTTTATGAAAATCTTGGTTTTAAACTGCGGTTCTTCTTCTTTGAAATACCAGCTCTTCAATATGGACGATGAGTCCGTTATGGCTAAGGGCTTGGTAGAGAAAATCGGTTTGGGCAATTCTGAGCTGACTCATCAGCCCCAAGGTAAAGATAAGGTCAAAATTGAGGCTGATATCCCCAACCATGGTGTAGCTATCGAGATGGTAACTGCCGCTTTGTTGGATAAAGAGCATGGTGTGATTTCTGATATGCGTGAGATCGACGCTGTTGGCCACCGTATCGTTCATGGTGCGCAGATGTTTTCCGCTTCCTGCATTATCGATGAAAAGGCACTGGCTGATCTGGAAACTTTGTCCGAGCTGGCTCCGCTGCATAATCCGCCCAGCATTCTTGGTATCCGTGCTTGCTGTGAGAAGATCCCTGGCGTGCCGATGGTTGGTGTTTTTGATACTGCTTTCCATCAGACGATGCCAGCCGCTAATTATTTATATGGTCTTCCTTATGAATATTATGCAAAATATAAAATCCGCCGTTATGGCTTCCATGGCACTTCGCACCGTTTCGTTTCCTCCCGTTGTGCTGAACTTTTAGGCCGCGATGACGCAAAAATCATTACCTGCCACTTGGGCAACGGTTCATCCCTTTCTGCCGTGGATCATGGCAAGGTTGTCGATACTTCAATGGGCTTTACCCCTCTGGCCGGTGTCTTGATGGGCACCCGTTCTGGCGATATCGATCCGGCTATCGTAACCTATATCATGGATAAAGAAGGTCTGGATACTGCCGGCATGAATGCTGTTTTGAATAAGAAATCCGGCTTGCTAGGTATTTCCGGCGTTAGCTCCGATATGCGCTATGTTGAGGAAGCTGCTGATCAGGGCAATGAACGTGCTAAGATAGCATTGGACGTTTTTAGAAAAACAGTTGTCAGTTACATCGGCGCCTATGCCGCTGAGATGAACGGTGTTGATGCTATCGTCTTTACCGCAGGTATCGGTGAGAATTCTGCTTTGGAGCGTGCCGCTATCTGTGCTAACCTGACCTATTTGGGTGTTGATTTCGATGCCGAGGCTAATGATTGCCGTGGTAAAGAGGTCGAGATCAGCAAGGCCGGTTCTAAAGTACGTGTTTTCGTCATTCCAACTAATGAAGAATTGATGATTGCCCGTGATACCAAAGCTTTGGCTGAAAGCGTAAAATAAGTTATCCTCACTTTGGCTGTTGACAACCGAGTTGTTAATCTGTATAATATTTCGGTATGGAGTTGGGACAATGCGACTTAGCATTACTAAAATCAAACAACAGCCCTCTGCTGTACAGCAGTATCAGTTGGTTGATGACCAATTAGACCCTACTGCTTACGGATATACTGATTTTCGTTTATCCGAACCGGTATCATTTACTGGTAGAGTCATCAATAATGGTGATGGTTTGTTCGAGGTCTGTGGCAGCTATCAGACTAAGCTTCAATTGATTTGCAGCCGTTGTCTCAGTCCTTTTGAATTGCCGGTTGCCGGTGAAATTACTGCTCTCTATGGCTCCTCTCCACATGAGGATGCAGATGGAGAACTGGCTGTCCATTCTTTTAGTGGCGATAATATTGAACTGGATGAACTTTTGCTCAGCGAAATCAGTTTTGCGCTGCCGATGCAGCCGCTTTGCAAAGAGGATTGTCGCGGTTTATGCCCGGAATGCGGCACAGATCTAAATCATGACGCTTGTTCCTGCGCTAAAGAGCAGATAGACCCGCGTTGGGAAAAGCTCGCATATTTTAAGTTTAATGGTGACGAGTAAGAAAGGAGTGCTAAAAAATGGGCGTACCAAAGGGGAAAACCTCTAAGGCTAATAGAAGGATGAACAGAGCAGCCAGATATACGCTTGCTGGTCCGGCAATGAGCGAATGCCCGCAGTGCCATGCAATCAAGCTTCCGCATCATGTGTGCCCGGAATGCGGCTACTATAAGGGCGTGCCTGTAGTAGTAGAAAAAGAAAAGGCTGAATAAGTCCTTAATAAACAATAATTTATTGGCTAAATAAAACACCTCTTACCCTTTCTACAGGGATTAGGAGGTGTTTTGCTTTATTAGCAATAAAAGACTAAGAAAAGGTTAAGCTTTCTGTCGAAGTGTGTTATATCAATTGACGATTTACTAAAAGCAGGGTATAATTAATTGTCTTATATAATAGCTTCTCACCAGGAAAAATAGCTAATATAATTCTTTGGGACAACAATTTAGTTGGGAGAAAATTTATGAGAATAGCTTTTGATATTATGGGCGGGGATAATGCTCCTGCCGCCATTATCGAGGGGGTTTTAGCCCTGGCCGGCTCTTCTCCCCAGGACGAGCTGATAATGGTTGGTTTGCCTGAAGCAGTAGCCCAGGAGTCTGCTTTACCGGCAAATGTCAGGTTTGTGTCATGTGGTTCAGTAATGGCAATGGATGAGGATGTGCGCAACCTGCTGAAGAAAAAAGATAGCTCGATTTGGGTCGCTACTGATCTGGTCAAAAAAGGAGAGGCAGATGCCATTATTTCTGCCGGCAGTACCGGCGCCCAAATGACGGCGGCTACTTTATTGCTCTCGCGTTTGAAGGGCTGTGAGCGACCGGCTATTGCCACTGTGTTGCCTACTCAGGAAGGCGGCAAGCTTTTGCTCGATGCTGGGGCCAATGCTGATTGTTCTGCGCAGATGCTGGTTTCTTTCGCCAAAATGGGCGCTGTTTATGCGGAGCAGTTGCTTGATCTGCCCAATCCACGGGTAGCGCTGCTAAGCAACGGTACAGAGGAACATAAGGGCAATAAATTAACTATTGAGGCGCATGCTTTGCTGAAAGAGGCGGGATTGAATTTTATCGGCAATAAGGAAGGCCGAGATATTCTCAAAGGCGGCTATGATGTTATGGTCTGTGATGGGATGAGCGGCAATATCGCCATCAAGAGCATGGAAGGTGCGATTTTGGTTCTGATGGGCATGCTCAAAAAGGAATTGACCTCATCGTTGAAAACTAAACTAGGGGCTATGTTGGTCAAAAATGGGCTTTCCCGGATGAAAAAGACTTTCTCCCAGGATAATAATAGCGGCGCTCCCCTGTTGGGGGTCAAAGGCATTAGCATTGTCTGTCATGGTAATTCTGATGCGAAGGGCATTGTCAGCGCCAGCCAGTTGGCTAAAAAGTGTTTTGAGCATGATTTTGTCAATAAGTTGGCGACAGCGCTGTAACCATAACCATATTTAGAGCATATTAACTGATATAATCATTTTTTATCATTTTGACGCGAAGGCTTAGCTGTTTCGCTATTTTGCTTCGCCTATCAAGCAAAAGGATGTGGAATTATGTCTGAGGAAGAAAGAATAAAAGAGATTTTAATGGAGCAACTTAAATTAGATGAAAATAGTATCGATCGTGATGTCAGCATCGATTCTTTAGCTATAGATTCATTGGAATTGATGGAGTTATTGGTAACTATTGAGGAAGAGTTTGATATTTCTCTTGATGATGCCCAGCTGAAAAAGATGGAGACTATGGGCGAAATGTGTGATTATATATTGGAGACGATCAGGGATGAACGGTAAATATCAGCGCAAACAGGAAGAAGATCCTCAAGCATTGCGTGAGCTAGGTAAAAAGCTAGGCTTTACAGAAGATACTATTGCTGTTCTTCGCTTGGCTTTGACTCATTCTACCTATTTTGAAGGCAGCCGCCATGGCAGCAAAACCGGTGATGATGATAATCAGCGGTTGGAGTTCTTGGGGGATGCTGTCCTGGATCTGATTGTTGGCGAAGAGCTCTACCACCGCTATCCAGAAGCTCGGGAAGGGGAGCTTTCTAAGATGCGCGCTTATTTAGTTTGTGAAGCATCCCTATCGGCAGTAGCTAAGCAACTGGGTCTGGAAAAGCGTTTGCGGATGGGGCGCGGTGCTGAGTCTGGCGGCGACCGCTATCGTCCTTCAGTGCAGGCTGATGCCTTTGAAGCAGTGATCGGTGCGGTTTTTCTTACCCAGGGCTATCAGCAGACCAGACAGTTGCTTTTAGAACTGCTGGGAGAGCAAATGGACAAGCTTTCTCCAGAGGAGTATGAAGATAAGAAAAGCCTTTTGCAGGAATTGGTTCAGTCCAAAACTCCGCATGGGGTCGTCTATAAAGTTTTATCGCATAGCGGACCGGATCATCAGCCGCATTTTGAGTCCGGAGTCTATTGCGGTAAGCTGTTGTTGGGCAAAGGAGAAGGAGGCAGCAAGAAAGAGAGCGAGGTTGCTGCTGCCGGGGCAGCTCTTAAAGATAAGGAAAAATGGATCAAGGATATTGTCTAGTTCTGCAATAACGAGTATTCTTCTTTGATAGATTTGGCATTTCTGAATCATTTTGCCAATGCCAAATCTGGTTGGCCAATGTTGGCAATAATGACTGATCTATTGGCTCTTGACAATCTTTGCAGCTGATGATATTATCAATTCACAATTAAAAAATGCAAAACGTTGATCCGGACATGAGCTATGGTCTTTAGGTCCTACAGAGAGCTGCGCTTAGCTGAAAACGCAGTGGATACGGACGATAGTTTACCACCGGTGAGTGTGGAGGCGAACCTCTGCCGTGATGCTGCGTTAAAGCAAAGAGTGATATCATCACCGCACTTATTGATGATATAATTCGGGTGGAACCATGGAGCTAAGCTTCATCCCGTTGGGATGAAGCTTTTTTGTTTCTCTGTGATGCGTATTCAGTGATAATTATAATTTAGGAGGCTTATTTATGAATCTGGATATTGTTAATTATGGTATTAAATCATTTGAGGATGGTCTACCAGCCATAGCGATAGCTAAAGAAGTGGATAAAGATGCTGCCAAAACTTTTTGTATGGTCAAGGTGAATGGTGTAGCCAAAGAAATGTTCTATCAGCCGCAGGATGGCGATAAATTGGAATTTCTCACTTTTGATGACCCTGATGGCTCCCATGCTTTCTGGCATAGCAGCGCCCATATCATGGCCCAGGCGATCCAGCATCTTTTCCCTGATACCAAATTCGGTATTGGCCCGGCTATCAAAGACGGCTTTTATTATGATGTTGATAGCGAGCACGTTTTTACTGATGAAGATATGGCGGCAATCGAAAAAGAGATGAAAAAGATTGTCAAGGCCAATTATAAATTTGAGCGTAGTGAAGTCAGCAGAGAAGAAGCTCTGGCCTATTTTGGAGGCAAAGATGAAATTTATAAAGTCGACCTGATCGAACGCTTGCCCGAGGACGCCGTGATCTCGCTCTATAAGCAGGGAGATTTTACCGATCTATGCGCGGGCCCGCATTTGCCTAGCACAGGCATGGTCAAAGCCATCAAGCTGATGAGTGTTGCCGGAGCCTATTGGCATGGCGATAGCAATAATAAGATGCTGCAGCGCATCTACGCTACCTCTTATCCGAATCGTGAGGCGCTCGATGCCTATCTTTTCCGTTTGGAGGAAGCTAAACGCCGCGACCACCGCAAGCTGGGACAGGAATTGGAGCTGTTCATGCTGATGGAAGAGGGGCCTGGCTTCCCCTTCTTCTTGCCCAAAGGAATGGTTCTGCGTAATGAGTTGGAGAAATTCTGGCGTGAAGAGCATGCTAAACATGGTTATCAGGAGATCCGTACCCCGATTATCCTTAACCGGGCGCTGTGGGAACGCTCCGGCCACTGGGATCATTATAAGAACAATATGTATTTCACCAAAATAGATGATGAGGACTATGCCATTAAACCGATGAACTGTCCAGGAGGCGTGTTGGTTTATAAATCAAAGCCCCATAGTTATAAGGAGCTGCCTTTACGCTTAGGCGAACTGGGCATCGTTCACCGTCATGAACTTTCCGGCGTATTGCATGGTTTGATGCGGGTACGCTGCTTTACCCAGGACGATGCACATATTTTCATGACTCCAGACCAGATCAAAGATGAGATCATCGGCGTGGCTAAAATGATCGACAGTTTTTATAGTCTTTTCGGGTTCCCGTATCATGTGGAGCTATCTACCCGTCCCGAAGATTCAATGGGCGATCCGGAAGTTTGGGATATCGCAGAAAAAGCGCTGGCTGATGCTATGGATGAGATGGGCATGGACTATGTCATCAATGAAGGCGATGGTGCTTTCTATGGTCCTAAGCTAGACTTCCACCTGGAAGATAGCCTGGGCCGTACCTGGCAATGCGGTACCATTCAGCTGGATTTCCAGATGCCGGAGAAGTTCGATCTGAATTATATCGGCCCAGATAATCAGCCGCACCGCCCGGTCATGATTCATCGTGTGCTGTTTGGCAGCATCGAGCGTTTCATTGGTATCCTGATCGAGCATTTTGCCGGAGCTTTCCCGCTATGGCTTGCTCCTGTTCAGGCTAAAATCCTCACGATCACTGATCGTCAGCTCGATTATGCTAAGGAAATCGCTGCCAAACTCAGCGATGCCGGCATCCGGGTAGAGGTTGACGACCGTAATGAGAAGATCGGCTATAAGATCCGCGCTGCTCAGACTGAGAAGATCCCTTATATGCTGGTCATCGGTGATAAGGAGATGGAATCAGCTACTGTGGCCGTGCGTAAACGTGGCGAGGGAGATTTGGGTGCAATGAATATCGATGATCTCATTCCTCGTCTTAAACAGGAAATTGCCGATAAGGTGAAGGACTAAGCAGCGGATAATCGGCCTAGCGCTAATTTGCCTGTGAAATTAATGATATTAAATCACGATTAATTCTATGAAAATAAATGGAAGCCCAGCCTGTTGGCTGGGCTTTAGCTATATAAAATTTTTTGTTGAAATAAGGCACCTTTGGCTCTTTGGCTGCATATGTTAAATATTAGCCATGTGCTTAGCCGCAAGCCGGTACTGGTAGAGAAGTATGCTAAAGGAGCCGCTAATTATGTCCAAATTTATTGATAAGTGTAAATGCTCGGTTAATAAGGCTTTAGACAACACCTTTTTTCAGAATATCGCTAATATCATTCTCCTCGTTGTAGTAGCTATTTTGATTATTTCCTTGATGCTAAGCCCGGCAATATTGATCGCCTTAGCGCTCTTCGGTCTCTTTTTATGGGCTATTCTTTACTGTTAGCAGCTAAAGTGTTATCATAAAGATATCATAATTAACAGGGAGCGTGAAGACAATGAAGCTCATTTATGAGGGACATGCCTGTTTCCGGATTCAAAGTGAAGGAAAAGAGATTATTATCGATCCTTATATCAGCGGCAATCCTTTAGCCGGCAAAAAAGCAGCTGAATTTAAACCTGATTTAATATTGTTGACACATGGTCATGGTGACCATTTGGGTGATGCCTTGACGATGGCGCGGTCAAATCATGCTACCTTGGCTGCTCAGGTAGATTTGCTTAATGCACTTGATCTCCAGGGAATTGACAATGTGGCCTTTAATTTGGGCGGCAGTTTTGATTTTGCTCCATTTAAAATCACTATGGTACCGGCTTGGCATGGCAGTACTGTCAGTAGTGCCGCAGGCCCGTTATATGGAGGAGTAGCTTGCGGTTATATTATTGATGATGGTCAGAAAAAAGTCTATCATGCCGGTGATACCAGCCTTTTTGGCGATATGGGTATGGTTATTTCTCGGTATGGCATTGATTGCGCTTTATTGCCAATCGGCGGTTTCTATACAATGGGCCCGGAAGATGCTGTTACAGCGGCAGACTGGCTCAAGGCAGATATCGTGATCCCGATGCATTATAATACTTTCCCGGTTATCAAACAGGATCCCCAACAGTTTAAGCAAGCAGTTGAAGCTCAGACCACGGCACAATGTGTGGTCTTATCTACCGGTGATGAGCTGGATCTTTAATAGCTAATAAAGAAGTTTATATTATGTAAAGCGGAATGGCTGAAGCCGTTCCGCTTTGCTATGGGAGGTTATCTGTGTTCAAAAGTCTCGCAGGCTGTTTCATCCGGACAAGAAACAGCTTTGCAGCCGCAGCTGCGAACTTCGATGCCATTAGCATCGCAGTTGCAGTTATTGTTGTATTTGCATTCTTCTACCAGGCATTTGATTTTGGACATTATCTCACCTCCTTTGCGTTCTTTAGTATGCCCGATAAATGTTAAAATAGCCGTTTTCTAAAGAATTGCTTAAGGAGTGATGATGATTTGCTAAGGTTGGTTGACTTTTACTCTAGTCATGATTACACTGAGGAAAAGTCGCTGTTAACTATATAGTAATTGTCAAGAGGTAGAGATGAAAAAACGCAGACGCCGGTTATTGATTTTACTTATTATCATGGTGCTATTAGTTGGTTGCTGGTGGTTCAATACCTTTACTTTGACTCAGAACGTTATTAGCATCGCAGATGATAAGATTAAGGGAGCTGTGACTATTGTTCAGATAACAGATCTGCATGGGGCTTCTTTTGGCCAAAACAATCAGCAATTGATTGATAAGATAGCGGAAGCTCAGCCTGATTTGATAGCAGTGACGGGTGATATGTATTCTGCTGGAGACAATGCTGGTCAAGCTACAGCTTTGGCGTTATTGGCAACCTTGGCTGATGAATATCCGGTTTATTATGTCAATGGCGAGCATGATAACGACGAAGCTTTTCATCAGGATTTGGTAGCGAATGGAGTTCATGTTTTGAATTATCGGGTTGAGGAGATAGTGGTGAATGGGACCTCGCTATGCCTTTATGGCATCAACAATATGTATTATTCTCCCACCTTTGATTTGGCCAATGAGTTCACTTTGGATCCGGAAAAATATAATATTCTCTTAGCCCATGCTTCTAACTTTGCTGCTTTTTCCGACTTTGGCATTGATTTATCCTTATGCGGCGATACTCATGGTGGCCAGATCAGGCTGCCGTTTATTGGCGCACTTAATAATAGGGGCGTCTGGTTTCCAGAGATGACTGCTGCTGATAATGGTGAAGCTGAGTATACCAAAGGTCTCTACAGTGACGAAGAGCATCAGCTTTTTATCTCCAGCGGACTAGGCAATTATCCGCTACCGTTCCGCCTGTTTAACAGACCAGAAATAGCTGTTATCCATTTAGTACCGGCCGAATAAATAATACCCTTTTTTGAATAAACAAAAACAGGACCAGGTTTATACCTGATCCTGTTTTTGCTATTTAATGCTTGTTTAGTCGTTTTTCTCTGGGGCTGATTCCTGCTCGTCTTCTTCCGCGGTTTCTATTTTGCTGACTAATACCCATTCCACTCGCCTTTCCGCAAAAACTTCTACTTTCAGGTGCAGTCCATAGGCATCAAGTTCTGGTTGAGCACCATCTGGCGGTATCTCTGAAAGCTGGCTAAAGACCAGTCCGCCCAAGGTATGGAAATCATGCTCCTCATCGTCCTCAGGAAGCTCGATATTCAATTCATTTTGGAGAGTCTCAATCTCGACACTACCGCGCATCCGCCACAAATTAGGCTCGAGTTTGATGATCTCCTGTGTATCAAGTGGATCAAATTCATCATAGATATTGCCGACGATTTCTTCCAGCAGGTCTTCCAGGGTCACTAATCCGCTGGTGCCGCCGTATTCGTCCACAACTACTGCCATATGGGTCTTTTTTTGCTGCATATCGCGAAAGAGCTTATCTGCGGGGACGGATTCCGGCACGAAATAGACCGGTGCCAATAGCTCGCGCAGGGGTTTGGGCTGTTCACTTTGAGCATTAAGCAAGTATTCACGGGTGCGCAAGAGGCCGATAACATCATCAATATCATCGCCACAGACCGGAAAACGGGAAAGTCCACTCTCAGTAATCAGCTGCATGATTTCTTCCCTGCTGTCATCGAGCCAGACTACTTTCATATCAGTGCGGTGGATCATCACATCCTCTGCAGTGATGTTATTGAACTCAAAAATATTTTCAATAAACATCTTTTCCGTAGGCTCAATCGCACCTTTTTCTTCGCCGATATCAACCATCATACGGATCTCTTCTTCAGAGACCTCTTCCGGTTCTTTATTAGGGTCGATCCCCAGCAAACGTAGCATACCATTGGTCGATTTATCAAGCAACCAGACAATAGGACGAAAGATTTTGCCGGTCCCGAGAATAACGCCTGCTACAAATGAAGCCACTTTATCTGGGTTGTTCATTGCCAGTCTTTTCGGTACTAATTCGCCCAACACCAAAGTGAAATAAGAAAGGATTAAAGTGATCACGATGATGCAGATGGTATTAAGGGTAGATGGGCTGAGCGCATTAAAACCTTGGTCATAGACCAACCAATTGACCAGCCGTTCCGAGAAACTGTCAGCTGCAAAAGCGGAGGCTAAGAATCCAGCTAAAGTGATGGCGATCTGAATGGTGGAAAGAAATGCTCCTGGATTATCCACCAGTTTAAGCAGTTTTTTGGCCTTTTTATTGCCTTCTTCTGCTTCGCGCCTGACTTTGTTTTCATTGAGAGAAATAACTGCAATTTCTGACGCTGCAAAAAAAGCATTGATTAAAATTAAGAGAAATACGATTAATAATTGAAGACCTATGGGTCCGTCTGTCAAGACTATTCACTCCTTTAATTGATAGTGCATTGTTGAATCAAGGTTTCTTTCCAACACAAAAAGGACATGCCAAACCGCCTCACCGGATGGCCATGTCCCCAAAAATTTGTCTATAGTTTATTCGTCGATTACCGCTCGGGTCGGCGTCTTCCATCTTGCTGTAAGAACCCTTTCTTAAATGATTAATATATAGTTTATCAGAAAGCACTGCTGCTGTCAAGCAATGAGTATTGTTTAGTTAGGGTTTATTTATTGCTTAGGAAAAAATGCTATGGCCGATGAATTCCTGAAGCACTGAATTACGTGGTACCAAGTCATAGTCAGCAGGACTAAAATAGCGGATTAGCTGCAATATCCGTTTAGCCTCCAAATAACATTGCTCCTCTGGCCCGATTGCCGCCAGTTGATCCTCAATCAGCGGTCGCAGCACCGGCAGCTCATAGAGAAGCGCCGAATTGACAAAGAAATCCACCTCTTCCTGATAGGGGAAGATATTGCAATGTTCTCCCCGCCTTACTTCATCCCAGTGGTTGAGGGTAGTTATCGGGCTTAACCCCCTGGAGCTGGCGTCTCTGACAATACGACGGATCAGCCGGTTATCAGAGGTAAAGAAAGGAGTATTTTCATCAAGATTGATTTGGGTTAGAGCGGAGATGAAGATTTTCCGTTTATTCTTTTTAGCGATATTGGCACTGACAACTTCATTAATAGCATGAATACCTTCTACTATCAAGATTTGGTCGTCTTCCAGTTTGATGTTTCGGTGGCCAGGGATACTTTTGCCATTTTTAAAATCATAAAGGGGGATGCTGGCTGATTTGCCAGCCAGTAGATCGTCCATATTTTGGTGGAATAGCTCTAGATCCATTGCTCCGAGGCCTTCATAGTCTGGATTGCCCCGTTCATTAAGCGGTGTTACCCCTATATCTAGAAAATAATCATCCATAGAGATCATTACCGGCCGGATACCTACCGAGCGCAATTGGATACAGAGCCGATGAGCAGTTGTCGTCTTGCCAGAGCTAGAAGGACCTGCCATGAGAATGAGGCGTACCTCGGGAAAGTGGCGTTCTATCTGGTCGGTAATATTATGCAGTATTCGTTCCTGGAGTGTTTCACAGATCAGTACCAACTCGCTGAAATCCTTACGTCCCTGATCGACGATGGCATTAAGATCACTAACGGTCTTGATGTGCAGCAGACTGGTCCATTCCTGGTAATCTCTTAAGCATGCTTGTAACTTGCGCGGTTCCAGCTCCACTGTTTTTCTGATGCCCAGATATTCGCGGCAGGGCAGGCACAGTACAAAGCCGTCTTCAAAAGGGATCAGCCGAAAATCTTTAAGCATGCCGGCATGGGTGGCCATTCGCCCAAAAAGATAATCAGAGAAGTTATGGGCCTTATATAGACTAAGATATTGCTGAGTCCTCCGCATCAGTAGGCTGGCTTTATTGTCCTTCCCTTCATTTTTGAAGAAGGATACCGCATCTTCCTTGGCTACGGTAACTCGTTGAATCGGCATATCTGCTGCTACATATTCGTTCATCTTTTTCTCGAGAACAGCTATCTCAGTTGCAGAGAGACGGTTCTTCTGTTCATCTTCCACCCAGCAGAAAAGCCCTTCTGCCAAGCTGTGGCTAACCCACAGGTGATGATCGGGAAAGCATTCATGTACAGCCAGTAATAGCAAGAAAGTCAGACTGCGGCGGTAGATCAGCCACCCGGTACTGGTGCTGATATCAACCCAGGTGACTGTGCTATCAGTGTAAAGCGGATAATCAAGCTCCTGAAGCTCATTATTGACAATAGCTCCTACCGGAGCATAATTGCGCTGGGGGATCAGTGCTAAGATATCATTCAATGTAGTGCCTTTGATAGTCTGTATAGTTTGGTTATTATCATAAATGATATTGATTTTATCTGATGGTTGATTCATTTCCAGCCGCCTTTCGCTAACTTTATTCTTTCCTGTAGTACGATAAAAAATCCGTATATTCGCAGCAAGAGCTATCAGATATTACCTGAGTAAGATATAAATATTTTACCCGCTTTTTCTCCAAAAGACAATACACCCATTCTCTGGCCTCTGCATATCATGTACTATGACTGGGCGAAGCCTGTGGTTCCGGAAATTACAACACGGCGACCGGAAAGGCCGCGCTCCCTCCTAGGATATTGGCTGTACCGCAACGCCGTAACCGCAGGAGCCCAGGACAAAAAATATATAAAGGCTAAAGGAGAGATGACAATGTTCAATTTTGGTAATGGCTGTGGTGACGCATGCGGCGGTAGCGAGCTGTGGAGCTGCCTGCTCAATCTGATAATTCTTTTCATCGTATTAGAATTTCTCTGCAATATCATCAGCGGCAATAATGGTCTCAGCTGCGGCACTGGTTGCTGAAGGGAGGAATAACTTATGGTATGCTACAACGCTTATTCCCAACCGGCAATGGATAACACCCAGAACGCCTGTGCTTCGAACAATGGTTTTTGCGGAGGAGGCAATAGCTTTGCCTGCATCATTAACCTGATAATCATCTTGGTGGTGTTGCAGTTCCTCACCCAGATCCTGTGCAATACGACTTGTGATATGTGCTAGGTAGAGCCTTTTCCTAGTCGCAATTAATTAGCTGCTCCCCACAGAGCCTAAGGATTGAGGTGGCTGTGGGGATGCAGCCAGGATAAATGGTTTTAGTCTCAATGATTTTATCGGATGCGCTAATTCTCTTCGATGCGCAAATCCTCCTTGGCTGCCGCAGGGCGGCGACTGGGGCTGGCGGTTGCCAGCCCCGTTTTTAATATTATGGCCCTTCCTCTGCGAATAGTAGCATTAGGAACTTTTTATCCCTTGACAATAAAAGAGCCCTGCCTGTTTTCAGGCAGGGCATAGGGTATTATATAGTATTACTTTTTAGCTTGTTTAGCTGCTCTTTGCATCCTTTGGGCTAGATCTTGCAATCCTGCTTTATCGCTGCCGTTTTCTAGCCTTTGGATCAATTCAGTGATAAATTGTTTATTCTGTGGAGTTAAAATATTATTATATTGCTTCAACAGCTTTTTGAGATCTGCTGCGTTTTGCGGCTTTTGCGGCATATTGTTCCCCATGGTTTATTCCTCCTAAAATAATTTTGCTGTGTCCCGGCAGAGGTAGTTAATAGCGGTACCAATTCGCTGCCATCTTGCGAACATCTTCATAAGGCGGGAGGCTAAGCCCTGCCCGGTCGCAGCGAACTCGGCAATGACTACACGGGTCTGCTGGTGGTTGCGGGTTATTGTCATGCGAACTCACCTCAATAGACTCCTCGTCATTATCATCAGCAAATTCGTTATCGCTGTCTCCGGCGGTAAAGGAACCTAAAATATCGCCGAGATCACCGATGCCATTTCCTCCCTTGCCAAGCTGTGAAAGGGTGCTGAGCATGGATAACATTGCCAAGGGATTATTTTCACCTGCTGTCCCGGACATATTACCTAAGCTACCTAAGCCTCCGAGGGCGCCGGCTAAACCACCGAGTCCCCCAAGTCCCTCTGTGCCTCCACCAAGGCCGCCGAGACTACCTAACATCCCCAGTATGTCCTGCATACCCTGCATATTCAACCCTCCTTTATACGCTATCATATGAAAAGGACAGACACCGTGTGTCTGTCCTGAGCGTTTTATTCTTCTTTAGTTGGTTTCTTTTTATGCGGAAAAAGATTTTTGGGCAGTAGCCTCTTTCTTATTTTTTCCTTTTTATTATCCTCGTTAGTCAGCTGCTCTGCAGCTGAAGAAAGATCTGTTGGTGGTTCTGCCCCAGCTGCTTCTGTTGTGACATTACCAGTAACCTCGTCTGCTGGCAGTGTAGCGGCAGGAGCTTTTATCAGCGGAAGATTGATATTGTGTCCGCTTTCTTTATCGAAAAGATGGATATGCTCGGGCCGGAAGAAGAGATTGACCATCTCGTCCGGTTGTTTAGTTACCGTGCCTTGAAGCTTGACAATGATCTTGGCATCACAGCATTCCAAATAAAGATAAGTCTCGCCACCTAATGCCTCGGCCACATCAACTCTGGCGGGCAGGCCTTTATCACTGATGCTGATATTATCTGGGCGAATGCCAAGGAGCACCTCTTTATCCACGTATTGTGCTAATGAGTCGGCAGTGAAATATTGGTCGTGCTCTGGCAGCCGGATATAAGCGTCTGCCAGCTCCAAATAAAAGCCGTTAGCATCATGCCTTATCAAAGCATCCAGAAAGTTCATTGGCGGAGTACCGATAAAGCCGGCGACAAAAATATTTGCTGGCTGGTGGTAGACTTCAGCAGGAGTACCGATTTGTTGAATAACTCCTTCTTTCATCACCACGATTCTGTCACCCATTGTCATTGCTTCTATCTGGTCGTGGGTAACATAAACAAAGGTTGTTCCCAGCCGTTTATGTAGCTTGATGATCTCTGTTCTCATTGAGGTACGAAGCTTGGCATCAAGATTGGAAAGCGGTTCATCAAGCAGAAAAACTGCTGGTTCACGAACCATCGCCCGTCCTAAAGCCACCCGCTGGCGCTGACCGCCGCTCATGGCTTTGGGCTTACGATCCAGTAGGTCCTCGATATCAAGAATTTTGGCTGCTTCCCTGACTTTGGCATCGATCTGATCCTTGGGCAGCTTGCGGTTTTCCAGGCCAAAAGCCATATTCTTATAGACCGTCATGTGCGGGTAGAGGGCATAGTTTTGAAAAACCATGGCAATATCGCGATCTCTGGGCGGAACATCATTCATCTTTTTATCACCGATATATAGTTCCCCCTCAGTGATTTCTTCCAGACCGGCGATCATCCGCAAAACCGTTGATTTACCGCAACCAGAAGGGCCGACGAGAACGATGAATTCCTTATCCTGAATATCCATGGAGAACCCATTAACCGCTAAAACCTCTCCATCATATACTTTTTTTAAATTTTTTAAGGTAATGCTTGACATGTTTGATCTCCTTAACTATCAGATAGATGAGGCATCCCAAGGGGAAGAGGGAGAAGATAAAGCCGCATAAAAGTGTCCAGGCCAGTTGGTTTTCTACTAACCGTGCGGCATTTTCCCAGTACGGATAAGCGATCCCATCTTCTTGTAGCGTCCGCTCGTTAAAGTTGGTTAGCACATGGATGATCGGCTCTACGGTAAAACGCCCAGTGTTTTCTACTACTTCTGCCGTATTATTCTCCTGCTGCTCTTTGAGGAAGTTCTCCTGGATTACCCCCAGGGCAAAGGAAGAGACAGGGTTTGGCATCACAATTTCGTAGCAGGTGATAGGTGCTTCCGGATTTATTTTGGCCAGGGCGGAGTATGACATATATAGTCTGGGGCCGCCTTGATAGGATTTCGTGGAAAAGCTATCATCTTCGCGCGAGACAACTCCTGCTATTTGATATGGCTGACCGTTGATAGTAACGCTGAGACCAACGATATCGATCGAACCATAGGTCCTCCAGGCGAGATCTTCATCGATAACTACCCGGTCGTCCATGAAGTCGTCATCAGCAATATAACTCCCTGCCCGTAGGATCAGCGGGTGAAACAAGAAGAAATCTCCTCCCACTCCCCAAACTGTAGCATCAGCTGAGCCATAATCGCCAGAGACTTGAAGTGTCGTTTCACTGGAGTATGCCTGTGTCCAGAGACTGCCGTTAATTGGGGCTTCTAAGGAGGCGGCAACTAAAGACTCATTTACTGTGCTGGCAAAGCTATGAATAGTTTCAAGGCTAGGAGCTGCTGCTTTATCGATAAAGCAAGAAAGCTGGGTATAATTCAACTCGCTTGTTCCTGCCCAGCGTTTGGCTGCATCTTGCGTGTTAAGCGCAGAAGCTGTGCTTTTATAGATGATCAGGCAGATCACTACGCCGATAATGAGCAGGGCATTGACGATAAACAAGATCAGCTGCTTTTTTTTGAACCGTGCTTTTTTCACCATATCTCTCCGCTAATGTTATCCTGTTAGTTTTCCACTAAGCGCACTTGCATTCCCGGTTCCAGAGGCTTAGATGAGGTAGTGATGACATAGTCTGAAGTAGTAAGACCACCGCTGACTGCAGAATTGATATCATCTTTGGCCAGTACCTGAACATCAACTCTACGGGCGATATAGCGGTTGCCCAGAGGGGTGCTCTTAGCTTCTACGATCAAGACAAAATCACCGGTGCTATCATTGCGTACTGCACTGTTGGGGACAATAGTCGGGTAATCCTGGCTCCTTTGGCCAATAGAGAGTGAGAGCTGGCTGCCAGCAGTAACTTCATCACCAGTTACTGTGAAGTTTAAGATTTTATTTTTACCAGGGTTCTCCGGATCGTTTTTGATCGAGGTCAATACCGCTTTGATTTCTGGCCCCCAATAATATCCGCTGACTTCTGCTTGATCGCCCAAGGTTAAGGTTTTAGCTTGCTCAGTGGTGACCGAGAAGCTGACAGAATAACCAAGATCATCAGCTTCAATGATCGCTAGTGGCTGGTCAGCGCTAGTAGTTTGACCAGCAGCAACATTGATAGTGGTTACAATACCGGCCATCGGTGCTGTTATCTCCGCATTGACAGATTCTGCCAGGAGCTCATTGACCACCTTTTGTTGTTCGGCTATTTTTTTGCGGGAGGCTTCCAAATTGAGATTGGTAATGCTGCCGTCGACTTTTTGTTTTTGTTCCAATTGGTAAACGAGATCATTCAATGCCTTTTGCGCTGTTGCGACTTCCGCATCTGCTTCGGCCCAACTGGTAGAATTGGCTTGCAACTGTTCCAGGATAGCCTGTGCTTGTGCTAAATCATTTTCTGCATCAGTTATTTTCTCGCCGTATCTGGCGGCATCTTTCATATCGTCATAATCTTCGTTAAGACGGTCTAAATCTAATTCTAAAGCAGGTAATTGTTCTGACGAAGCGTTACGTATCTCAATTTCTTTATCTTCTATTGCCCGTTCTTGTTCTTTGAGCATAGACTCTGTAACGCCGCTGTAGCCAGTCTCGGCTTGTTTGTTCTTCAAACTGTTGATCTCTTCTTGTAGATCAGCAATCTCGCTTTTCATCGCTGCTATTTCTACTGAGGAGGATCCGCTATATTGCTCGCGCTTGGCAATAGCTTTATTCAAGGCGTCCTGTGCATCAGCAATAGCCTTTTGGTCATCGCTGTAAGCAGCATTGGCATTGATAGTATCGATGCGGTATTGCAGATTAAGCGCATCTAGCTGTTCTCTGGCTGCTTTTAGTTCTTCGCTTTCCGTATCAGCGAGAGTGAACAGAAGATCCCCGGCAGATACAGTATCGCCGACTTTGACTGCTACTGTCGCTACTTCACGGGTCTGTTCCAAGGTAACATTATAGGACGAATTAGCAGTGATAGTTCCTGAGCCGCGTACCTTAGCGGTAATAGTGCCAGACTGCGTGTATTGCACAGCTACCTCCGGCAAGGAGCGGTTCATGATGGTGTTGGAGAAAAAGGTCAGGACTAGCAATACTGCCAGAAAGATGATTGCTACATTTTTTACCCAACCTCTTTTAAATTTTTTTTCTTCAGCCATGATTAAAACCTCCTGATGGAATGGAAGAACTAATATGTCATCCGCGCTGGACGCGGCTCGTGTTTGTATTGATGCTGATTACCCTTTTACTGAGCCTGAGTGAGTGATACCTTCGACGAGATATTCCTCGCCATGCAGGAAGATCAGCAGGGATGGAATCATATAAATGACAGCTACGGCAAAGGCGATCCCTACCTCGCCGGCATTGATCGTTGATAGGTAGACGGAGAGCGGCTGCTTATCCGGATCAGAGAGCAGAATGATCGGTTGCTCAACCATATTCCAGTAATCAATAAAGACTAAGATCGCTATTGAATAGAGAGCACTGCGGCATTGAGGTAGGCAGATGCGGGTAAAAATACGCCACTCGCTGGCTCCGTCCAGTTTAGCCGCTTCGATCAGCGACGAGGGTATTCGCCGCATGAATTTGGTCAGCAAAAAGACTGAGAAGGGGGCAAAGATGCCCGGCAGGATGATCGACCATCGGGTATTGAGCAGTCCTGTCCAGTCTGCCACCAGGTAATTAGGTACTAGCATTACCTGATAGGGCATGAGCATTAGGATGATATAGACAAAGAAGAGGATCTCTCTGGCCCGACCCCGGTAGCGCATAAAGCTATAAGCCGCTAGCGCTGCCACCGCCACCTGGCCGATAACGATCGGTACCACCAGAATAACCGAGTTCCAGAACTTGAGCAGATATTCTGGGCTTTTGAAGAGCACAGTAGCATATTGGCTAAAGCTCACTGTGTCCGGAATGAATTTTAAGGTCACTTTATCCGCCACATAGGTAGTAGCACCACCTTTTAGCGAGTCAAAAACTGGTCCATAGTTAGCAGAGAGCTCGGTTTGGGACATGAACGAGTTTGTCACCGTCAACACAGTCGGCAGCAGAAAGGTAATGGCAAAGATGGCGGCGATAACAGTAAGCGCACCACGGCTGAAATATTTTTTCTTGAGCATCATCCTTCCACGTCCTTTCCGAATTTGTTCTCAATGATGAAGAGAACGCCGATGATGATCACCATTGCAATAGCCATGACGATCGCCGCTGACGCCAGTTTCTGGTAATCCAGGGACCGGAAGGTGTTGTTCATGAAATGTTGTAGCATATATAGCCCGCCATAGGGATAATCTCCGGTGAGCAAATAAACCTCCCTGAAAACTTTGAATGAATTGATCAGGGAAAGGATAGTGACAAAAAGAATGGTCGGTGATAAGAAGCGCAGCTTCACCTGCACAAATTTAAACCAGGGACTGGCGCCTTCCATATCTGCGACTTCCAGCAGATCACGGGGAATATTAGAAAGAGCTGCCATGAAAAGAATCATATTATAGCCCAGGTTTTTCCATAAGAATAATAAGACTACCACGATCTGGCTATATTCAGATTTGAGCCAGTCTATCGGCGTAACACCAAATATGGATAGAAAATCATTAAAAACACCAGTATGGCTGAATAAAACTTGCCAAATGAGCACCACTGATGCTACTGGCACCATCATTGGCGAGAGGAAGAAGGTTCTAAACTGGCTTTTAAACGGTATTTTAGCCTCCAGCAAAATTGCCAGTCCCATGGCCAGGATTACCGCTAAAGGAACAGCAATAGCTGAAAAGGTAAGAGTATTGGTAGCAGCTGTTTTAAAAGCGTCGTTATTAAATAGGGCGATAAAATTATCGAGAAAAACGAAGTTATGACTGATCGGATTATCGATCAGCGAATAATATAGCACAACCAGCATCGGCAGCAGAAAGAAAATACCAACACCGAGAAGGCTTGGCCACAGGAAGGCCATTCTCACGAGCTTTTCCCGGTCAGGAATCTTGATGCCCTGGGGTAGGGTGAAGCGCGGTTTTTCTTTATGTACTTTAGGCAGGCTAATAGCTTTTAGCGCTAATTTTTTCATAGCTTGGTTCCTAACCTGCTGGTCTATGCCAGCTGTCTTTATGTTGATTAGTGGGTGAAGTTATTGCTTGAATAGTAAATATGGTCTTTCCTGCTCAAGGCC
The DNA here is from genome assembly GCA_944393575.1 of uncultured Clostridia bacterium. GTDB lineage: Bacteria > Bacillota > Dehalobacteriia > UBA4068 > UBA4068 > HGM13862. The sequence continues at coordinate 8,776 of CALYAP010000024.1, read as the reverse complement.
ATTAAAGACCTTGAGTAGGAAAGATATTTGCTGGTTTAGCTGTTGCCGAGACTGTTTTTAGCTCTGCTCGCTGACATAAGTACGTACTCTGTCTTGGATAATTCTGGCGGTATCCTCGGCACTCTTTTGTCCAGCGAAGAACGTAGAACTTTCCTCGGTAATGATATTCATGATCGAGGTATCATAGCTCATGGTGATGTCAATATTGTCAATCAGCTCTAAGACCTTATCAACATCATCTTGGGTGACTCGGAATTGATCTGCGCTGGTATCAATAATATCACTACTAGAGCTATACATCACTACACCGCCGCTGGCATCACTGTTTTCAGGATTCAGTACATTGTTAACTTTTTGGTCAAAAATAGCTTTGTTGGTAGGGAAGCCATACCAGCTATTTTCTTCTTGATAATCCTCAGTGATGAGATAGCGGATAAAGCTCCAGGCGACATCTTTATGTTCGCATTTAGATGACATCGCTAAACCATTATTGGCAATAAAAGCACTGCCGATGCCGCTTTCGCTTGGATATCCCTTGAAAGTATAATCTTCACCGAAATAGCTTTTCGTCCATCCCAGACTTTCAAAATCAGAGAGAGCTATCTGGCTTAATAATACCATACCGTTTTTAATCAGTTCATCTTCGGAGGGCATGGTTTCCCAGTTGTCATAATCGATTGTCGCGGGGAAGGTTTTACATAATTCGAGTAGTTTAACAAAGCCTTCGTTATCAAAGTTGCATTCGCCTGTACTCCAATCAACATAATTATCGATATTGACGCTCATGATATATGAAAGCATATCTGCCTGCGTCGCATAGGAGAAGAGCCGGCAACCTTCAGGCATCTGAGCTAAAACAGCATTCATCTCGTCAATAGTCCAGCCTAATTCTTCGCCAACTACTCTGGTAGCGCCCATGGTAGTATTAATGCTAAATGCAGAAGAGATATAGGGGAGGGTATCGCCAACCGCAATAGCGTCAAAGAATTGTTGCATTAATGCTTCGCGTCCTCCAAGTTCAGTATCTGCTTCAATGTAGGGATAGAGATCTTCGATCAGCCCTTTAGCTACGTATTGTTTGATTGGCAAAGATGTATCGACTAAGATAATATCTGGCACCTGACCGGAAAGGATCTCAGTATTGAGCTTCATCAGGCCTGCGCTATAATCTTCGTCAGTATTATATTCGGAGTAGTCTTTGACCTGGATACGGTATTCGTTGTTGGTTTTATTGAATTTGAGCACCTGAGCACGAACATCATAATCCATATAGAGACAAGCTAAAGATAAGGTCGTTTTGGGGGTAATCTGAGAGCGGTCGGTCTTGGTCAGAACCACCATATCGGTACCGCCATTTTCATAATTATAGGCTAAGCAGAGAAAACGGCCGTCATCCAGTGCAAAGAGATTATTAACATCACCGGCCATATCGGAATCGATCCAGTTGACTAGTTTTTCCTCAACATTGCCGGAGAGTTTATAACCATAGAGGTTAGAGCTATCGTTATAATAGAAATCATAATCTCCACTGCCTGCATAGATGTTATAGACACGGTCAGGTACCTCAATATTATTTCCCCAGGCTTTAGAGGCGCTGTTGACTGGCTTCATGACCGTACCACTATCCTCATAAGTCAATGCTATCACTGTTCCATCGGCAAGCATATTGAGACTGTTGATCCAATTGGAAACTTCCAAGGTAAAGGCGATCTGCCCAGTGGTTTTATCAATAGCGTAAACTGAGGTTTCCCCATCAGTGGTATAAAGGTAGCCGTCCTGACCAGCTATAAGAGTGGAGAGATAAAAGTAATCTTTTCCTTCAGCTAATTGACTGAGATCGAATTTATTGATTTCGGTTCCGTTGCCATCTAGCTGGCGGAGAAAAATTTCCATGCCATCATTGACCCAGTTATCGTTGCTATCTACATACTCATAGTTATAGGTTTCTACCACCCAGATATTGCCTTCTGCGTCCATAGTCATTCCGCTAGTATTACAATAACCTTGTTTATCAGCTGGAATGGTTGGAGCAACATATCCTGAAAGTTGGGAAAAATTGCTGCCATCGCTATTTATTTTATAAAATGTAGAGCCATAGATATCATACATGCCTTCATAATAATCGGCATCTCCCGGCTGGGGTTCCCCTTCTGCAGGAGTCCTTTCACCCGTTTTACCATAGGAAGTAAAATAGATTGTGCCATTATGGTAGAAGGCGCGGTCGATCGATTCGACTTCATCCGGCATAGTTATGTATTCAGGAACATAAACATAACCAGTTTGTATATCGTCCCCACCGCCGCCGCAACCAGCCATAGCGAGCATGCACATGGCTAAAAGCATTGCTATGCAGAGGACAAGAAGTGTTTTCTTTTTCATAGCCATTCTCCTTAAGTTTAGTTTTGCTGAGTAAAATACCCCTGTGATTAGTGTACTAAAGCATTTAGTACAGTAGCACTGTATCATATAGTGTGAGCTGTGTCAATCATAAAATGAAATTTTAGCAAAAATTAATAATATTTTGTGGAAAAATTCATAAACCTTATCTATATTGGTGCTCGTACTCACTAAGATACAGTACAGAGTATGTATAATATGGCTATTTATGACTTGATCATTTGTTTAATAATTAAGACAATAAAAACTCCCCTTTTGTTCCAAAAGGGGAGTTTCTGTCTATAAATTAATTTATTGCTTTGTTATTGGTGTTAATCATTGGCAACAGTTATAGCCGTTTTATTGAGCCAGAAAAAGATGAAAGCTCGTGGATTAGGCAACCAAAGGTGGTCTCCCTTTGGTATAGCTATTTTTTGGAGATGGTTCCGCAGCAGCTGCCGGTCGGTGACCCCTGTTTTACGGCTGACAAAATCAAGCAAAATTTCATCATCTGGCGTGTACAGACAGCCAAAATCGCATTCCCGGCTATCCTTATAAAGTGTTAGCCCCTGAGCATCAGCCAATTTTTGCAGCTTTTCTTCAATAGGATAGTTGTTCCAGCGAACCGGTTTCTTTTCTGGATCAATCGGCAGTCCATCGGTTAAAAATTCTGGGTGAGAGGGATCTTGATGTTGGACAAACAACGCGATCTGCTTAGCGCTGTCAATAATTTTTTGCAGTGCCGTATCTGTGGTCATTTGCTCATAAAAACAGCAGGCAGCTACAGCGATGTCTGCCTGCGGCAGTGAGGCATTAATAAAATCATCATATACCGCATGAAAACAGCTTCGCGGATATTCCAGAGCTTTTTCCCTTAATGCAGATAATGCAATATCAGAAAGATCGACTGCAGTGGTTTCCCACCCTTGTTGCAGTGAATAGAGAGAAAAAGCTCCTGGTCCGCTGCAGATATCAAGCAGACTGTGGCAAGAGTTAGGCTCATGTATGATGCGTTGCATGATCAGTCTGGGATAATCCCCCCATGCCAGCCCTTCATAGTAATAGCGTAAAGTAGTTTGCTCCCAACATTTCATAGGTTGGTTTACTCCTTGGCAAATTTTCTTTATCAGTCTTCTCCATCAGTGAGGCAATTATATTCTGCTTTAAGTATAATCTCAGTCTATCATAAAAACACTTCTTGTCAAGCGTGTCTGCACCCTTTGTCCTTTATTGAATAAGATGTATAAGGATGATTTGAAAGGAGCTGATACAATGTCCTTTAGTTGTGACAATTTTTGGGGCAATGACCAAAGCTGTCATAATGGCTTCCCTATGATATGCTTGCCCTTGCCTTTTATCTGTACTAAGCCATCCCGGTGGTGTGAATGCGATATCCCCTGCGGCCAGCCGCGGCCAGAACCGTGTCCACCCCGCCCTTGTCCACCGCCTAAGCCGGAGCCCTGTCCGCCCCGTCCCTGTCCACCGCCTTGCCCGCCGCCATGTCCACCCCAACCTTGTCCGCCCTCACCATGTAATATGGTGTGTGCAGATGTTGAATGTTGTCCTCGGGTGGTAAACTATAACTTATTTGCTGAGTTTCGTATTCCCCGCCATCGTTGTGTTAAAAGAGTTTGTGCCGAATTGACCGATTGGTATTGGAACAACTGCCGTTTAGTTATTTGCTATAAGGTAATAGTATGCTATATCAATTGCTGTGGGATGTTGTGTGAATACAGTAAATGTATCCGCACTTCCTGTGCTGATATTAAGCCGGGAAATGGTGATCCAACGGTTACCATTGCCGGAGGACTGGAGTTTGAGATCTGTGGCTGCTGTCTGAAAACCAAACTGCCGGTACAGATTAGCTGCTAAGATAAGCTAATTGACAAGCAGGACGGTATGGCCTCTGGCGATGCTGTTCTGCTTGTTGTTTATTCTGCACATGCCTTGTCTAGGTACCTATCCTTGACAAATCAGAGCATTTAATAGATAATATTTTATAGCTTTACAGCAGGGGAGGGGCTGCAATGAGACAATGTATGGATGCTGATAATTTGCATCGCCGTTTAAAAAAAATCATCGGACAGGTTCAGGCCATTGACCGTATGATTGATGAGGATATCCCCTGCGAAGATGTGTTATTGCAGATCAATGCAGCCAAGTCGGCATTACACAAGGTGGGCCAGGTGGTTTTAGAAGGGCATATTAAACACTGTGTGCGTGATGGTATCGAAAATGGCGATGCCGATAAAACGATTGAAAGCTTCACTAAGGCTGTAGAACGTTTTGCTAATATGACTTAGTTTTGTCTATAGTAATCCAAATAAATTAGTTACATGGATTTATCATAACAGAAAAATTACGTTTCATATGAGTCTCCCATATGGTGAAATGTGATTCAGAACCCTAGCTTTTTACTGGCATTCATCAATGAAAAGATAATACGCGGTATTTAAATAAACCCCGGTTTTATGAGAGCCGGGGGTTTATATTTTTCTTGACAATCCCATAGGGGTATAGGTATAATATGCCTATACCCCTATGGGTATAGAAAGGACGGTAACATTCATGGATAAACTAGAAGCTTTTCTAGAATGGGGCGGGGTCAAGAAGGATATCTGCTGTCTGGTTATCTCTGGCATAGCTTTGATCATCAGTATCTTCGATTTAATACCCCTGCCCTTTGATGCTGCTTGGATTGCCATTGTTTTATGTGGCATTCCCATCATTTTGGAAGCAATCATTGGGCTGGTAACAGCTTTTGATATCAAGGCTGATGTCCTAGTATCTATCGCTCTGATCGCTTCAGTGATTATTGGCGAGGATTTTGCTGCCGGTGAGGTGGCTTTCATTATGCAGCTGGGCGCTTTGCTGGAAGATTTGACTGTGGCTAAGGCGCGGGCCGGGATAGAGAAGCTAGTACATCTGACTCCACAAACGGCACGCCGCTTACTTGACGGCAGAGAAGAAATCATTGCTGCGGAGCTGGTGAATGTCGGTGATATCCTACGGGTTTTGCCCGGCGAGACCATACCCGTTGATGGTGAAATCATAGCTGGTGAAACCTCGATCAACCAGTCCGTGATGACTGGCGAATCTTTGCCCGTGGATAAAAGCGTTGGTGATAGTGTTTCCAGTGGTACGGTTAACCAATTTGGCGCTTTTGAAATGAAGGCGACAAAGGTTGGCGAGGACAGTTCTATCCAGAGAATGATCCGCCTGGTACAGTCTGCTGATGCTGGCAAGGCTAAAATCGTCGGTATTGCAGACCGTTGGGCCACTTGGATCGTGGTCATTGCTCTGACAGCTGCTGCCTTGACGTGGATCATCAGCGGAGAGATTATTCGGGCAGTTACTATTCTTGTTGTTTTTTGTCCCTGTGCCTTGGTTTTGGCTACCCCAACAGCTATTATGGCGGCTATTGGTAATGCTACTAAGCATGGTTTTCTGGTCAGTGTAGGGGATGCGCTGGAACGCTTAGCTCAAGTCTCTAAAATTACCTTTGATAAAACAGGTACCCTTACTTATGGCCGACCAGAGGTTACGGCTATCCATAGCTTTAACGCAGAGTGGTCTCATGATAAGTTGTTGCTTTATGCCGCCAGTGTAGAGATTTATTCCGAGCATCCGCTGGGGAAGGCAGTGGTGACTGCCTATCGCAATGCAAATCAGGGTGAATTATTGGCAGCGGAGCAGTTCCAGATGCATCCCGGACGCGGAGTAGAGGCTATGATCGAAGGTCAAAAGGTGATGGCAGGAAACAGGGAAATGCTGACAGCAGCGCATATTACTCTTAATTTGGATCAGTCTGCTTTAGCAGACCAATACCTATCTCAGGGATGTACTATTATCTATCTGGCTGTCGAAGGGTCTTTGGCAGGGGTGATAGCCCTGTCTGATACCTTGAGAGAAAATGCTAAGGATATGATCCTGGAGGTTGAGCGGGCTGGGGTAACTCCGGTTCTGCTGACTGGTGATCATCAGAATGCCGCGCAGAATATTGCTAGCCAGCTACAGATCCATGAAGTCCGAGCAGAGTGCTTGCCAGAGGATAAATTGCAATGTATTGAGGCTTACCAACAAAATAACCAAAAAGTCTGCATGATCGGCGATGGCATCAATGATGCCCCGGCGCTAAAGAAAGCTTATGTTGGCATTGCTATGGGCGGTGTGGGCAGTGATATCGCAGTCGATGCCGCAGATATCGTGCTGGTAGATGACGATATTAAAGAATTGCCGCATTTGCTGTATTTGGCTAAAAGAATGATGACCACTATTAAAGCTAATTTGACTTTCTCCATGTTGCTGAATTTTGTGGCGATCATTTTGGCGATCAGCGGTATTTTGAACCCCGTAGTTGGCGCGTTGGTCCATAATGCAGGATCAGTATTAGTGATTATCAATTCATCTTTATTATTGAAATGGAGGAAAAAATAATGATTGGCACGATTATAGGGTTATTGGCTGGGCTGGCTATTTTGATCGCCGGCATTTATTACTTGATTAAGGATAAGAGTGACGCTCAGTCGCGAAAGGTTTATTCTGTTTTCATTGTGATTGGGGCAGTTATCATTATTGCCCTGGTAGTAAAAATTATCGTGGTCGGCTTTTAGCCGGCTAACTGCCAGCTACCGATAAAAAGAAGGCGCGGCTCATTTGTTGCGTTTTCCCTTGCTAAAGATGCAAAAGGTTGAAAGCAGATTAAAAATTTTCTCTATTTATTAATGTTTTTTTACCCATCAACATAAACCTGTACTTCATAATTCCATTGCAAAATACCTGATACGACGATTAGCTGTACGGTAAATTCCGGTTCTACTCCATATTTTGTTTGGGCGATGTGTATTAACTCACGCAACATTTGTTCCCTATTTTCTTCAGTACAGTTAGCGCACAGGTATTTTCCTTTTGGCAATACTTTTAATCCGTCTATATTCACATAGCGAGTGCAGACTGCAAAGAGCCTGGTCATTCCGTTGGCGGTGTATATGCCCGCTAAATCTTCAAAGGAAAATTGTTCTTTTAAAGCAGGAGTAACTTTATCGTAGAAATGACTAAGATAATTCCAAAGATTATCAAGCGTTGGCTCTTCTAATGTATCTGACAGCAAAATAACGCGCTTGGGAATATCTTTGAGAACAATACCATTTAGATTTTCACGCCCCTGCAATTTCCTTTCATAGTCCGCTTTTGCTAGCTGAATTTTTGATTTACTGTATTGCAATGTTGCAATTTTTTCATCGGCCTTTTTCTCTGCTTGTGCTAAAAAGTCGATAATTTTTTCAAGATCGTCATATTCTAAAACTTTTTTTATCTCCTGCAGAGATAGATCCATAAGTTGTAAAGCACGCACCGTATTCAGGCGAACAATGTCCTGCTCAGTATAGTAGCGATACTTCGTCCATTCATCTTTTTTGCTTGGCTTCACTAATCCAATGCGGTCATAGTGCCGTAGTGTTTCGCTTGTTGTATGGACAGCCTTTGCAGCTTCTCCAACTGAAAAATATTTCTTCATTTTTATTTTCTCCTATTGACCTTTGTGTTACACAAAGGTTTACAATTAATTTTAGCATAGGACATTGCAGGAAGCAATGTATAGATATTCAATGCTGTTTAGGCGCATTGCTGTACGCTAAACTCAAGGACTGCTGTATGCTAGAACTCAAACAAGTAATAAAGCAGTATAGACCGAACTGTAATAAAAGCATTACTTCGTCAATTGATGCATTGGAGATTTATTATTTGTTTAGCAAAAATGGTATTGGTAAAATAACGCCATAAATCCATTGCAGGGCATTAAAGTATTACAAACGGCATTATTTAAGTTGACGGAGAGACAATAACAATATCCATCTTGAATCCAAGCATTAGTCTTAATGATAGATAACAAAAATGAAAATGCGAAGATTCCACATCTTTTTTTCGTCTGCCGCCTCACTAGGAAGATTAATAAAACTAAATGCGACTATGAGTTATAGTTTTAATTCTAATCTATAAAATTATGGAGGAATCACTATGAAGAAAATCATTTCACTGCTATTGTGCCTTGTGTTGGGCGGTTTCATTTTGGTGGGTTGTTCGAATAGCAGCGAGCCATTTGAGGAAAAAAGCTACACGCCAGATACACAGATCAATGAAATCAATCTTGATGTACAGGATAGAGAAATTGAAGTATCGCTGTCCGAGGACGAACAGGTTCATATCGAATATTCTGAAAACAGCAAGGAGTATTACGATATTTCTGTTTCCGGGAATGTGTTGACGATGACCAGTGCCAGCAATAAGGAGTGGACGGATTATATTGGCGGAAAACCCTCTGCCGAAGACCCGAAAATACTTTTGCAGATACCGGATGCACTGTTAGAAATCCTTACACTGTCTACCACCAACGAGGATATCA
>CALYAP010000023.1 GCA_944393575.1 uncultured Clostridia bacterium | reverse complement strand
TGATGGCACATTATATAGTGGTTATACTAATGATTTAGAACATCGCCTGGCTGTTCATAATAGCGGTAAGGGCGCCAAGTACACTCGCGCTCGGCTACCTGTACAGCTGGTTTATTATGAGGGATTTTGCAGTAAGAGTGATGCTATGCGGCGAGAGGCTAAACTGAAAAGCCTAACCCGTGCCGAAAAGGAACAGCTGATAGCAAATAGTGAAGAAGATGCAGCTAACTTACTTTAGTTAGCTGCATCTTCTTCACTATTTAGGAATTCCGGATTATCAATAGCAGGTGCTGAAAAGCTTTCGGCATTATTCTTGGCAAGTTTTTTGCGCCGCTGGTTGATCTTATTGACAATTATTAATACGGTAGTAGAGATTGCCACGCATACTGCTAAAGGTAGGAGGAATTCTTTAGAAAGCGGATCACTAATAGCACTGCCTGCTAGGATAAAAGGGATCATTTTCGCACTTAATCCAAGCAACGAGATGCCAAGATATGTAGGGTAAGACATCTTGGCCGCACCGAAAAAGATACTGAATGGTTCGCTTTGAATGGGGATTAGACGGGAGAGAAAACAGGTAAATACTGCCCTCTCTTTGTATAGATCTATTAAAGAAGCCATTTTGGGTTTAGAATGAACAAAATCTACTACTTTGGTTTGGCCCATTTTTTTGCCTATCAACCAGTCGATCGTCAATTCCATAGTAAGACAGGCAGAAGAGATAACAATCGCCCACCCCTTAGGAAAAAGAACACCTGCGCTGATAAACAATACTGGTAGCGGAATAAACATTATGATTGACTTGATGGCGTAAAGGGCAATAAAGACTAAAACAGTCAAAGTCATAGAGGATGGTGAATGATTGATAATATCTTCTGCCGTAATACTGCCAAAAAAAATGATAGAAATTACTATTGATAATATTGCAGCGGAGATAATAAGTAGCCATTTGCCATATTTATGCATTCACCACACCCCCTTTGGCTATTGATTGTTTTACAGCGGTTATGGATCACTATTAATATTGGTGAATATGTCTTTATCGGATAATTCTCTGAAGGTATAATGATAAGTCTGTATATGGTAATCTGCTAAATCTGGAGCCATATCTAGCGTGTTTGCTACTGGTTATTAGCTGATTTGTTAACGTATTAAACATTATTATAAACAAGACGGGCCAGTGCCTCCACTGAGGTCAGCCCGTCTTATCTTTGTTAATACTATTTTGTTAGCAACTGCTGTTTATTTTTAGCTATTGCCTATTATAAAAGCTAGTTTAAGCATCCTTCTTTTGCCAATAATCATCTCTAGCATAACGCTCTCTGGCTGGACTGGTTTCCCAGATGCGGTCGGCTGCTTTCTGCCAGTTGTCTGCGACCTGATGGCATTTAGCGCATAGGCTATCAACATCTTCAGGCTGAGAAAGATCAGTAGAATGGGCGCCGGAAGCATGAACCATCTGTGCCAGCCTATCCTTGTTATCCAGCAGGGGGCAGGGACGGAGCATATTGTCCGAGAAAGGCTGATTATCATGATATTGCATAAAGAGCGGAGACTGCAGCGCTTCCAGAAGGGTTTTTTCGTGGATATTGGAATCAGAGTAATGGATAAAAGCGCAAGGTTCAATATCACCATTTGCATTGATATGCAGGTATCTACGTCCACCAGCAATGCAGCCGCGGACATATTCTCCGTCATTCCAAAAGTCGAGAGTGAAGATTGGTTTAGTATCGCGGAAAGCTCTGATTTGTTTATACATATATTCTCTTTGATGAGAGTCTGCTAACAGATCGGTCGGTGCACCAACGCCCACTGGCATATAGGTGAAGAACCAGGCAAATTTAGCCCCTTTCTCGATCAGATAATCAATATATTCTTCGCTGCCTACAACCTCTGTATTCTTGCTGGTATAGCAGCAAGAGGCTCCGAAGGGTAGTTTTCTCTCTTTGAGCAGATCCATCGCATGAATAACTCTTTGATAGGTTCCTTTACCACGACGGGCATCAGTTTCTTCTTCAAAGCCTTCAATACTGATGGCCGGAATGAAATTTTTGACCCGCAACATTTCATCGGCAAAAGCTTCATCGATCAACGTGCCATTGGTGAAAGCAAGGAACATACAGTCTTTATGCTCTTCACAAAGACGAATAATGTCTTTTTTCCGAACCAGTGGTTCACCACCGGAATAGATGAACATAAATACACCTAATTCTTTACCCTGTTCAATGATGCTGTTTAGTGTATCATAGTCCATATTGAGCTTATCCCCATATTCTGCTGCCCAACAACCAGTGCAGTGTAGGTTACAGGCAGATGTGGGATCAAGCAGAATAGCCCATGGAATATTGCAATTATATTCTTTTCTGAATTTTTTTTGTCTTGTTGAGCCAATGGTAGCGGCATTAATGACAAAGTTTTCAAATAGAACCCTTCTGGATCCATCATCAATATCTGACCAGAGACTCTTAATGAAGCGATACCAGTTATTATTAGGATCCTGGATAACGGCGTCAATGGCTTCAAACTCGCCCTTATTGACATGGTCACGGTCAAGTTTTTTGACCAATTCAACTAGGCGAGGGATATTTTTGTCTGGATCTGAATCAACCATGCTTATTGCTTTGTTCAGCCCAAAACTTTGTAGCTGTTCTTTAATTGTTTTTTTGCTCATGGATATGCCCCCGCTTTCTATATATTTACTATTGCTTATATTATACTTAAAGAAAACAATAAATGCATTAGACAGAAATTAAATATGTTTAAAAATAGGACAAAAAAAGAAAATGCTAATTTTTTAGTCACTTTTTCTTTTTGCCTATTTGGTTTATGTTAATAATATTGTATAGTAAATTTATATAATTGTCTGTTAAAGTGATGGGGGTGGTATTATTGACTGGAGAAGCTGTTACCAAAAGTTTGGTAGAGGCTGCTGTCAATAAGGGACTGCGTGATCTTCAGGAGAATCCAGCCAGAGGTATCCGTAATCTTGTGGACTTAGGTGCAATGTTTGCTGGTGGACGTTACCAAAAAGAGTTTTTCCAGTTGGCTCAGAGTGAACTGGAGAATGAAGACAGCGTTTACTATCGATTGGTTGAAAAAGTAGTATGCAATACCAGCGCGCAGATATTGAAAACCTTTGGCATGAATTTGATTTATAATTGCTGGAATCTCGGTGCCAGGAAGATTCGTAAGAAGGAGCAGCGAGAGCACTTTAATATTCCTTGGACATTGATTTACGAAATGGGAAATTGGGCTCAAATAGATAGCAAGTTGATTAAATCAACCATTACCCAAGGGAAGAAACTGGGTATTTATTGTTATATTTTCTCTGTTGCAGATAAGAAAGATTATCTGGAACAGATCCTCCCAATAATGATAGCAGAACAAGATGCCGCTTTTCTTTTATTATTGTCTCCCCAGCTATTAACAGATAAAATTATTGACGATATTATTGATGCTACAAATATTTTTGTGGTTTTGGATAATGATGAGTCAACAAACACTCAGCTATGCATAGACAAATCAGATATTTTAAACCACAAACATTCTTTGTTTGGCGTCAGCTATTCTTATCATTCTTTAGCTGATTGGCAAAATGCCAAAGATCTGCAAGATAATGTAGAGAAAATGGGATGTTCATTTCTTTTTCTCTATGAAAAAGAGAGAGAACATCTTTGTGCCCCGCAGGTCCAAGAAACTCTCTCTCTCTGGCGCCGCTCTTTATCGAGTACAGTTTTCCCCATTGTCTTATATCATGATATCGCGGTTATTGATAAAAATATTTCGTCTGCTCCCAGTCTGGTCATTGTTGATGAGCACGGCCGGCTGAGTATCTATACAAATGAAGGTGGAAGATATACCAGCGAGCAAACTCTTGCTGATTCATCATTGGAGCAGGTATTATCCGCTGTAAAATTAATCTAGATTTTGCAGAATGCGCATGGCGATGACATGCGCAGCTTTTTTAACCATTTCAGAGAATTTATCGGGCGGTATCTGAGCTCCCCCTTGCAGCCAACGGAAAGTCGCCGCTACATAGGCATCAATGAAAAAGTAGATATAAAAATCTTGCTCTTCTTCATCAGTATCAGCAAAACTTTCGCCGATTCTGGCACGTACTATTTGTTTTATTATGTCTACAAAGAATTCAGCGAATGAATTTTGACCACTTACGCTCAAAGCATTCATATAGAATGATTTGTTCTCGTAAAAATAGTGAGTGATAGTATCAACTAATTCCCATGTTGATCCGGTCAGCACATTGTCAATTTGGATCCTATTGATCATATCTGTATAGAAGATCCAGTTGACCAGGTCATATTTATCTTTGAAATGATAATAAAAACTATTGCGGTTGAGTCCGCATTCTTCCACAATATCCCCAACACTAATTTTGGCTAATGGTTTCTGTTCCATAAGCTTTTTGATGCTATCAGCCAATACTCGTTTGGTAATACCGTGCGCCATACGTGCTCCTTCTATACTATCCTAATATTACTATTATATAATAAAATCGACTGTCTGTAAATTGTTTTACGCTTTAGGTTGCCGAGCAATATTATTGCTGGCCCAGCATAAATATTAAACTTTTATCGCATAGCCCTAAAAGGGCTATATTTTTTTCTTGGGAACAGTTATGATATAATTAAGCTAAGAGGTGAGATGATGAGTCGCATTTTGATTGTAGAAGATGATTTGGTGATAGCAGAAATGATTCAAAAAGGCCTACAGCAATGGGGATTTGATACTTGTATTGCTGATGATTTTCAAAATGTCTTGGCGACTTTTCTAAAATATGATCCTCATTTGTTGTTGATGGATATTTCACTGCCTTTTTATAACGGTTATTATTGGTGCACGGAGATACGTAAGATTTCTAAAGTTCCGATTATCTTTCTTTCTTCCCGTGCTGATAAGATGGATATTATTATGGCTATCAATATGGGCGGAGACGATTATATCAGCAAGCCGATATCTATGGATTTATTGACCTCTAAAATTCAGGCGATGCTCCGCCGCAGCTATGATTATGTGGTCGAACCGCCGCAATTGCGTTTTAGAGGATATCATTTAGATAGCGGTACCAGCAGCCTTTGTTTTGAAGACCAGAGAGTTGAGCTGACCAAAAATGAATACCGTATTCTCCAAACCTTGTTAGAAAATAAGGGACAGATCATTAGCCGGGAGAAATTAATGCTTAAGCTCTGGGATAGCGATGAGTTTATTGATGATAATACGCTGACAGTAAATGTTAACCGGCTGCGTAAAACTCTCAAGGATTATGGTTTTGAGGATTGCATTGTTACTCATAAGGGGCAGGGGTATAGTATCCATGAGTAGGTTAATTCTTGATTATCTATGGCAGAGAAGACAACTATTGTTATTTTATCTGTTGACTATTGGCATTTTTGTTATTATTCAGCAGCTGGGCGGGCAGGAAATGGCTTATGCTTGGTATGCTGTTTTCTTGGTTACTGTAATACTGCTTTTTATTCTTATTGTCGATGGCCATGCCTACTGTAAACGCAGAAAGCTTTTGCGGCAAATTGGCGAACGTCTTGATATTCTCAAGGATTTATTGCCTAAAAGCGATGGTGAGCCTGAAGCTACTTATCAAAATTTTATCATTAGTCTATGTCAGGAACTACAGACTATGCGGGATAACGCTGCTGCATCTCGGGCAGATAGTCTTCATTATTATACTGTTTGGGTGCACCAGATCAAAACCCCAATCGCTGCCATGCGTTTAGTTTTAGATCAGGATAACGGTCCCAATAATGATTTGATCAACCAGGAATTGTTTAAGATTGAAAAATATGCTGAACTAGCTCTTCAGTATATCAAATTGCAGAATATCGCCGAGGATCTGGTTATCGAACCCTGCGATCTCAATACTATTGTCCGTAAGGCTGTTAAAGAATATAGCCTTTTGTTTATCCTCCGTAAGCTGCGTTTAGATTTAGAGCCTTTAGATAAGGCTGTTGTCAGTGATGAGAAATGGCTGCTTTTTATCATTAAGCAGCTGCTATCTAATTCTTTGAAGTATACTAAAGAAGGCGGTATTCATATTTATATGAATGATTCCCGCTTGGTTATCGAAGATAGCGGCATTGGTATCCGCAGTGAGGATTTGCCACGTATTTTTGAAAAGGGATATACTGGCTATAATGGCAGAGTAGATCAGCGGGCTAGCGGTATAGGTCTATATTTGACTAAATGGGCAGCTGATGCACTCTCGATAGATATTCAAATAGAGTCAACACTTGGCCAAGGAACTCGTGTATATCTGAGTTTCCCTCAATCAGATTCATTACTATTTGATTAAGATTTTTAATATTTCATTAAGCAAAGGTGACAAAACCGTAAGTTAACAAGGAAAAATTGTAAGCTAAATCGATGGTTGGTAAATGACGATTGCGCTAAGATGATCATGTTGGAACTTATCAGTGCCATATTGGGACTGATATAGACTTTCAGCATGATACTTTTTATGGAGGTTTAGTATGACAATGGCACAACAAGAATTGCTTAAATGTGAGAATATCAAAAAAGTTTATCATACCAAACTAGGTATGCAGTCGTATACTGCCTTAAATGATATCAATTTTTCATTATGTGCAGGTGAGTTTGTCGCTGTTATGGGGCCTTCTGGCTCCGGTAAAACGACTCTGCTCAATATTTTGGCGTCTTTAGACCAGCCAACCTCAGGAAATGTCCTCTTGGAAGGGCAGAATTTTAAAGATATTCCAGAAAAAGATATTGCCCAATTTCGCCGCGATAATCTGGGGTTTGTCTTCCAGGATTTTAATCTGTTAGATACCTTTTCTCTCAAAGACAATATCCTTTTGCCGCTGGTTCTTTCCCAAACCCCTATCAAAGAGATGGAACAAAGGCTCAAGCCGATTGCTGCTATGCTGCATATCGAAGACTTGCTGGAGAAATACCCTTATGAGGTCTCTGGTGGTGAGAAACAGCGTGCTGCTATTGCCAGAGCCGTTATTACTGAACCTAAGATCATTTTAGCCGACGAGCCTACCGGTGCTTTGGATTCTAAGTCATCAGCGAATTTATTACAGATTTTCCGTGCGCTAAACGATGCCGGTAAAACAATCCTGATGGTTACTCATAGCAGCATGGCTGCTTCCTATGCTAAGCGGGTCCTGTTCATTAAAGACGGTTCGATCTATTCGCAGATTTACCGCGGGGAAGAGGATAACCATGCCTTCTTTGAACGGATAGTCAACAATATCACTGTGCTGTCAAACGGGGGTGTTGATATTGGCTAAGGCATTTTATTTGAAACTGGCCATCGCTAATATCAAAAGAAGCCGCGAGATCTATATCCCTCATTTCATTGCTACTGCTATTATCAGCGGCGTCTTTTTCCTCATCAGCGGTTTGGTCTTTTCCGATGGCCTGACTAATTTACCCAGCGGACCTACTTCACAAGCAGTTTTTAGCGCAGGCATTTTCCTCTTTGCCGTTTTTGCCTTTATTTTTATGCTCTATATCAATAGCTTTTTAATGAAGCGCCGCAAACGCGAATTTGGCCTTTATGGTGTGCTGGGACTCTCCAAAAGGCATATTGGCAGACTCCTCTTATGGGAAAATGTTTTGATTATTGGCTTTGGTGTTATTTGCGGTATTATCGTGGCACTGATCTTTGGCAAACTGCTTTTCCTCTTATTGCTCAAAGCGATTCATTCGGCGCCGAATAGTGAATTTTCCATTGGTCTAGAGGCCTATCTGTTGACGCTGGGACTATTTGCCGTCATTTTTGTAGTGACCTCAGCTATTAACCTGGTACGTGTGCATATCGCCAACCCCATTCAGTTGCTTTATAGTGATAAGAAAGGCGATAAAGACAGCCGTTTTGTTGTCCCACGGGCAATCATTGGTTTTATTCTGCTGGCAGTAGCTTATTATTTTGCCCTGACTATTAATGTGCCGGCTACGGCACTCGGCGTATTCTTCCTATTGGCGGTATTGGTTATCCTGGCTACTAATGCCCTCTTTGTTGCCGGTAGTATTGTCATCTTGCGCATCTTGCGTAAGCGCAAAAAGCTTTATTATAAGCCCAAAAATTTCGTCGCTATCTCTGGTATGTTCCAAAGAATGAAACA
>CALYAP010000022.1 GCA_944393575.1 uncultured Clostridia bacterium | reverse complement strand
TACACCATTCTTCAATGGCTATCGTCCTCAGTTCTACTTCAGAACTACCGACGTAACTGGTGTAGCTCATCTGCCTGAAGGCGTAGAGATGGTAATGCCGGGCGACAACGTAGACATGGATATTGAGCTGATCACCCCGATCGCTATTGAAGAAGGACTTCGCTTCGCTATCCGTGAAGGTGGCCGCACTGTTGGTTCTGGTGTTGTTATTGGTATTAATGAATAATTTGTAATACGACGCAAAAACGCCAATAAAATATCAATCGAGGAGCAGGGGTCCCTGCTCCTCGATTCTCTCTAAAATATATTTAACTTTATCCGTTTTAAAACAATATTATCAGTATTTTTACCTCAATAATTAAGATCATAGCTAAAAAAACGTTTAGATACGGCTTTTTTGGCAAGATAACTAAAATATTTATTGACAAGGTTGACCATATGTGATAATCTAACTAAGTGCCTAATTGTGACCTCAGGCTATTTAGCTATACTTAATTTAGCATGTTTGAGGTTGGCCAATATCATTAAGGAGGTGCCAAGCATGCGCGTCGCAATTACTTTGGCCTGTTCCGAATGCAAAAGACGGAATTATATCAGCAGTAAAAACAAGAAAACCACACCTAATCGGTTGGAAATCAATAAATACTGCAGTTTTTGCAAAACTCATACTCTTCATAAGGAAACCAAGTAGTTTTATCCTTAGCCGCCACGCTGTGCGATAATTATCAGCAAGGATGTGAAATATATGGCCGTGTCCGGCAACAATAACAACAAAGAAAAAGAAATCAAAACTAAAGAGAAAGAAGCCAAAAGAAAGAACAGTAAGGTCAAAGCGTTTTTTAGAGGCGTCTGGTCTGAATTGAAAAAAGTCCATTGGCCGACTAAAAAACAGCTTGTCACTTACACTGGTGTAGTTATCGTGGCTGTTTTGGTCATGGCGATAGCTATTTCTGTCTTTGACTGGGCCATTTCCAGCGTTATCGAGCTTTTGCTTAGCTTAGCGTAAAAGGGTTAATATCAGAGGAGTTTCTTACCAATGGAAAAAGAATGGTATGTCATCCATACCTATGCCGGTTATGAAAATAAAGTAAAAGCTAATCTGGAAAAACGCGTTGAATCCATGAATATGGAGGAGAATATTTTCCGGGTCGTTGTGCCTATGGAAAATGAGGTAGTAATCAAAGGCGGCAAGCGCAAAATTACGCCTCGTAAAGTTTACCCCGGTTATGTTTTAGTAGAAATGAACTTAACCGATACCTCATGGTATGTTGTACGCAATACTCCAGGAGTAACCGGGTTTGTTGGCACTGGTTCCAAGCCGGTTCCTCTGCATAAAGAAGAAGCAGAACAGATTCTGGAACAGATGGGCTATATGGAAAACCGCATCAAGGTCAATTTCAGCGAGGGCGAAAGTGTCAGAATCATCTCCGGGCCATTTGAAGATTTTATGGGTGTAGTTCAGGAGATTAGCGCAGAAAAGGGCAAGATGAAGGTTTCTGTCTCTATGTTTGGCAGAGAGACTTTAGTAGAATTGGAATTTTCTCAGGTAGAGAAGCTTTAAATTTATTAGACAATCGTCCGGCTATGTGTTTCTAAAGTTAGCCGGTTTATCGTAAATAGGTTCCCCGTTGTGGGAGGGGCAGCTCTACTGCTCCGTTTACCACATTATAATATAGGAGGTTTTACAAATGGCAAAAAAGGTAACCGCAGTTGTCAAACTGCAAATACCTGCAGGAAAAGCTAATCCTGCGCCGCCAGTAGGTTCCATCTTGGGCCCACATGGCGTAAATATCATGGGTTTCTGCAAAGAGTTCAATGAAAAGACCAGCAATCAGCCTGGCATGATCATCCCTGCAGAAATCACTATCTATGAAGACCGTTCCTTCACTTTTATTCTCAAAACTCCGCCAGCAGCAGTCCTGTTGAAAAAAGCTGCTGGTCTGGAAAAGGCCTCTGATAACCCGCTGAAGAACAAAGTCGGCAAGGTAACCCGGGCTCAGGTTCAGGAAATCGCTGAGATCAAGAAGCCTGATCTCACTGCTGCTGATTTAGATGCGGCAATGCGTATCATCGAAGGCACTGCCCGCAGCATGGGCATTGAGGTCGTTGATTAGGAGCTAGAATAGTGGGAGGAGTACACTCCGACAAACCACCAAGGAGGAATATGATATGCCGAAACATGGCAAAAAATATAATGAAATAGTAAAAAATACTGACCTGACTGTTTACTATGATCCAGATAAAGCAGTCGAACTGGTCAAAGCCAATGCTAAAGCTAAATTTGACGAGACTGTTGAATTAGCTATTCATCTCAATCTGGATCCTCGTCAGGCTGATCAGCAAATCCGTGGCGCAGTGGTTCTTCCTCATGGTACTGGTATTAGCCGCAGCGTTCTCGTTTTTGCTAAAGGTGATAAAGCTAAAGAGGCCGAAGAGGCTGGTGCTGATTTTGTTGGTGCCGAAGATATGGTCGAAAAAATCCAGGGCGGCTGGTTTGGGTTTGATGTAGCTGTCGCTACCCCGGATATGATGGGTCTTGTTGGTCGCCTAGGCCGCCTGCTTGGTCCTAAAGGTCTGATGCCAAACCCCAAAACTGGCACTGTTACCATGGATGTTGCCGGCGCTATCGCTGATGTTAAAGCTGGTAAAGTTGAGTATCGTCTCGATAAAGCAGCTAATATCCACTGCCGCATCGGCAAAGCATCTTTTGATGCAGAAAAATTGCTTGACAACTATAATACGATGATCGAAACTCTGATCAAAGTCAAACCCACCGCAGCTAAAGGTCAATATATGAAGAGCGTTACCATTAGCTCTACTATGGGTCCTGGTGTTAAAATCAATCCACAAAAACCTCTCGGTAAGTAGTTAGCAGTAATTTTCAACAAGTTAATAATTCCACCATAGACAGCAGGTTTCAAGAGAAATAAGCGGTTCGCCCCGCCTGCCGAGGCAGGAAATCAAAGTGATTTTTGGCTGATATATTATCCCCTGCCCGTCTATGGACAGGGGATTTACTTTTCTTAGTTAGCAGGGTTTTATTAATAAATGATTACCAAGCATTGAAGGGAGGTGCATTATCTCTGATGGAAAAGAAACCTCAGGTTATTGCCAAAGAACAAAAGGTTGCAGAACTGCAAGAGCTTTTTGCCAACTCGCAGGCTGTCTTCCTGACCGATTATCGGGGTATCTCGGTAGCTGAGGATGTTAAACTGCGTGCTAAAATGCGCGAAGCTGGCATCAACTATCTGGTAGCTAAAAACACCCTGATCAAAATTGCCTGCAATAATTATGGTAGCAATGAACTTGATAGCTACTTGAATGGTCCTACTGCGATTGCATTTGCAGAGGATCCCGTGGCTGCAGCTAAGATTCTTAGCGACTTCGTCAAAGAATCTAAGAAAACCCAAATCAAAGCTGCTATGCTTTCTGGAAAGCTGATCGATGCCCAAGGCGTTGAAGATCTTGCCAAGCTGCCTTCCCGCGAAGTACTTCTGGCTCAGGTCGCAGGAGCATTTGCTGCTCCGATGTCCAGTTTTGCCGGAGTTACTGCTGGCATCTTGCGTCAACTGGTTACTGTTGTTGATAAAGTTAGAGAGCAGAAATCTGCTTAACGTAATAAAAATTCAATTATTATTTTAAATTATTTAGGAGGATTTACTAATGTCTAAAGTTACTGATATTCTGGATATGGTTAAAGAAATGACCGTTCTTGAGCTTTCTGAGCTCGTTAAAGCTTTTGAGGAAGAGTTTGGCGTATCTGCCGCTGCTCCTGTTGCTGTTGCCGCTGCTCCTGCTGCTGGTGGTGCTGCTCCTGCTGGTGGCGCTGCTGAAGAAAAAACTGACTTTGATGTTGTCCTCACCGATTTTGGTCAACAGAAAGTTACCGTCATCAAAGTTGTCCGTGAGATCACTGGTTTGGGCCTCAAAGAAGCCAAAGAGCTGGTTGAGTCTGCTCCTAAGGCAGTTAAAGAAGGCATCAATAAAGACGAAGCTGAAGCTATCAAAGCTAAACTCGAAGAAGCCGGCGCTACTGCTGAACTCAAATAGTTTTAAACCGGAAATTGTTACAACGCCCCTTTAAACATCGCATAAAGGGTAAGAAATAAAAGGACTGTTCCCGAGGGAACAGTCCTTTTTGGCTATTCTGTGATAACAAAACATGGCTATTCTTCAAACAGTGCTTTGGCAAAAGCAGCAGCGTCAAAATCACGCAGATCCTCAATACCCTCG
Organism: uncultured Clostridia bacterium; assembly: GCA_944393575.1. Classification (GTDB taxonomy): domain Bacteria; phylum Bacillota; class Dehalobacteriia; order UBA4068; family UBA4068; genus HGM13862. Next base: position 10,019 of record CALYAP010000022.1, on the reverse strand, counting down.
CCAATGCCAATTAAGCGTACAGGTAAACCGCTTTCCTCCACGATACCGATAACAGCACCACCTTTAGCAGTACCATCAAGCTTGGTAATAACTAGACCGGTAAGCGGAATAGCTTCGGCAAATTGGCGAGCCTGCGAAATAGCATTCTGCCCGGTTCCACCATCCAGTACCAGCAAATTCTCCACCACAGCCTCCGGAGCCTCCCGTTCGATAACACGGCCAATCTTAGCCAGTTCCGCCATCAAATTGGCTTTGTTCTGCAGACGGCCAGCAGTATCGATGATCAAAATATCGATCTTTCTCGCTTTAGCAGCTGCAATAGAGTCAAAAACCACCGCCGCAGGATCCGCACCCTCAGACTGGCGGATCAACGGAACTCCTGCCCGCTTGGCCCAGCCCTCTAATTGCTCTGCTGCTGCGGCACGATAGGTATCAGCTGCTGCTAACAATACTTTTTTACCTTCTGCTTGATAGCGCGATGCCAGTTTGCCGATAGTCGTGGTCTTACCGGCACCATTAACGCCCGTCATCACTAAAATATTGAGCTTGCCATCTTGAAATTGGAGTTTTTCTCCTTGGTGAGAAAGTAAAATTGCAGTTATCTCTTCCTCTAGGGCAGCCCAGAGGGCCTCTCTTTCCTTGATTTTATCCTCCCTGGCGCGCTCACGTAAACGTTCGCTAAGTTGCAAGGAAGTACTGACCCCAATATCGGCGAGAATCAATGACTCTTCTAGCTCTTCGAAAAATTCTTCATCTACCCGGCCACTGAAAATGTTTTTAAGATTGCCGGTAAAAGACGCTCTGGTCTTCGATAATCCAGATGATAGCTTTTTTAAAAATCCCATAAACTAATCTCCTAATAACTAATATTTATTTGCCAATAAGCTATTTTAACTGGCAACTTCTTTTAAACGGACTGAAACAACAGTGGAGACGCCTTCTTCCTCCATCGTTACTCCCCAGAGGCTAGAAGCAACCTCCATCGTGCTCTGGCGGTGAGTAATCATCACAAACTGGGTTGCAGCAGCTTTATCCTCCAAGAAAGAGGTAAAACGGTTAATATTGGCCTCATCAAGCGCGGCGTCGACCTCGTCCATCACACAAAATGGGGTTGGACGGACAGTCAGCATCGCAAACATCAGCGCGATCCCTACTAAAGATTTTTCCCCACCGGATAACAAGTTATAATTAGCCACTTTTTTGCCGGGAGGATCTACCCTGATCTCCACTCCTGTCTCCAGCAACTCATCGGGCTGAGAGAGATAAAGGGCCGCACTGCCACCACCAAAAAGGCGGTTGAAACTTTTATCAAAAGCATCACTCAACTGCAAATAGGCATCACGGAAGCGGCTGGTCATGATCTTGTCCATCTCTTCGATGACCTTATCTAGCTTTTGTCTAGCTGTCAACATATCATCACGTTGCCCTGAGAGAAAGGTAAAGCGCTCGTTGACCTCTTCATATTCTGCGATCGAGCCAATATTAACATCTCCCAACGCAGAAATCTCTTTTTTTAATTGATTGAGGCTAGTAGTCATAGCTGTACGGGAACCAATCTCTCCTACCCTCTGTCTAGCTGCCTCTAAATCCAACTCAAAGCGTTCTGAGAGCTTGGCGGCTTCATTCTCAAAATCAGCTAACCACCGTTCACGCCGCACAGAAAGCTGGTATTTCTCGTTTTGGAAAGTCTCCCGCTTTTTAGTACTCTCTTTTTCTTGCTTTTCCAGCTCCATCAGACGTCCTGTTTCAGCAGCCAATCCGTGTTTTAGCTGCTCCAGCTGGGAGCCAGCATCACTAAGCAGTTTACCGATATGATGTAATAACTCTTCACTCTCTGCTATTTGCCGGGTACATTCCTCATTTTCAGCAATAGCGGTTTCTTTATCAGCCGCTTTTTCTTCTGCTTCCCAAACTAGATTATTGAGTTCCTCGTTTAAACGCTCTAGCGATAGAGTTTGCCCACGCAATTTTTGCTGTGATGCAGCTAAGTTGACTTTACGCTCAGTCAGCTGGCTTTGTTGACCGCTCATCTGCGTTTCCAGCTCAGCTAATTGGTCGCCAATACTTGCTATCTCTGTTTCCACAGCACCCTTGTTGGTGAGGCACTCCTGATATTCCTGTTCCAGCATCTCCAGCTCGCCATCGATGCCGATACTCTCGCTCTCCAATGACGCCCGTTCGGCAATAATAGCTGCCAAGCGTTTTTCGCGTGCTTCCTTAGTAAAAGCGAATTGGTCCAGCTGATGGTCGATTTCGCTAATCTGCTCTGAAATAGCTGATAATTGTGCCCTAATCTGCTCGCTACGGGCGTTACCATCATTAACCAATCGGCGCAGCTGCTGCATAGCGTCTTCATATTTAGCTAATTCATGAGTTAGCCGTTCTTGTTCAGCCTTGGCCTCTGCTAAACGGCTCTTTTTATCGAGCAGACCGCCATTTTTCTTATTACGGGAGCCGCCGGAGATTGATGCGCCCGGATTAACCATATCACCATCAATGGTTACCACACTTACCCGATATTTGAGAGCCTTGGCTGCGGCCAGAGCGACCTCCATATCTTCAGTTATAACCACACTGTTAAGCAGAAAATCTACAGCAGGACGGATCTTGGCCTCACATTCTACTAAATCAGAGGCTAAACCATAGACTCCTTTAAGCGAAAGAGCCGCATCAATAGGTGGTTTTTCCCGCACTTTGAGGATATCCAACGGCAAAAAGGTAGCCCGTCCCAAATTTTCCTTTTTTAAATAAGCGACACAAGCCTTGGCGGAGGATGCATCTTCTACTACTATATTCTGGATATTAGCACCCAAATATGCTTCCACCGCAGACCGGTATTTTTTAGGAACATCCATCAATTCGGACATGACACCAATAACACCAGCAGGAGCCTTACCAGCTCGCCGTGCGGTCATTAGTCCCTTAACCCCTGGGAAGAATCCTTCATACCCCAGTGCCATTTCTTCCATCATGGTGACCCTGGTAGTAGCAGAAGTCAAACGGTAGCGATAATCAGCCTCCTCAGCTGCAGCCTCCTGGATCTGATTATTCAGTTGCCGGAGTTGTTGCTCATTCTCGTTAACAACAGCACTCAGCTGCTTACTCTCTTCACTCAATCTTTGCCGTTGTTTATTTAAGTCAGATAGCTGCTGCTGTTCTGCCGCAGCTTCATCTTTTAATAGCTTTTCTTCCTCTGCTAATTTTTGGTCAGACTCAGTATTTTTGGCGGATAATTGGCGCTTAAATTCCAACTGATTAGTTAAGGCCGCTTCAGTGGAGACCGCTGTGTTAAGCTGGCGGCGCAATTCTGCCATGCGGTCAGCCAACAAGCCAATATGACTACGGATATCACTCTCGCCGCCCTCGCCATGCAGGATAAATTCTTCTTCTGCGGCGATTTCTGCTGTCGTGCGCTCAACATGCGCAGTCATCTCAGCTACTTCCTGCTTCTTGGCCTCGATAGCCTCTTCGAGAGCAGTTAACTCTTTGGTCAGCCTAGCTACTGTCTCAGCCGCATTATGCTGGTGAGTTTGCGCTAAACGCAACTCACCATCTTGTTTTTCCTGTCTGGTCTGTAGCTCATAAAAGGACTGAGAAGCCGCCTCCACCTTTTCATCATGCTCATTAAGCTGCAAACGCAGAGCTTCTGTTTCGGCAGATAACTTCAAACGATGGCTCTCTTCCTCTAGCAACTGTTCCTCACAAGCAGCTAATTGGTTATCAAGTGCGGCGATCTTATCCTCAGCATCACTAAGCACACGTACCGAAATGCCGATTTCCAGATTATCGGCTGCTTTTTTCAGCTCAAGGAACTTGGTTGCTTTAGCTGATTCCTGCCGCAAAGGTTCAATACGACCAGATAGTTCATTGATTATCACGCCGATCGTTTCCAAATGACGCTCAGTTTCTGCTAATTTGCGGACTGCCTCACGCTTGCGGTCTCGGTATTTAACAATACCAGCTGCTTCTTCTACAAGAGCACGGCGCTCATCGGGGCGGGCATTGATCAGCTCATTGATTCGACCCTGGTTAATCAAAGAAAGCCCCTCGACACCGATACCAGTATCCACGAATAGATCGCGGATATCCTTGAGCCGACAGGGCTTATTGTTGATCAAGTATTCGCTTCCTTCTCCCCGGATAGCCCGGCGGGTAACGCTGATCTCCGACATCTCTAGTGGCAAATGGCCATCTGAATTATCGAGAATGATATTAACCTCAGCCATTCCCAGAGGGCGGCGTTTTTTAGTGCCGGAAAAAATCACATCTTCCAGCTTACCACCACGGATATTGCGGGCATTCTGTTCACCTAGTACCCAACGCAGAGCGTCAGCAATATTGCTTTTTCCGGAGCCATTAGGCCCGACAATGCAGGAAATTCCCGGTTCAAAGCTGATCGCTGTTTTTGAGGTAAAAGATTTAAAGCCTTGCAGCTCTATCCGCTTTAAATACATCTTGTTCCTCCATAGCTAATTTGTTCTTATTATAGCACAAGATATAGTTGTTCTGCAATAAAAACCTAGCTAAACCACAAATAAAGGTCACAGCCAATATGATCTAACTGTGACCTTAAAATAGCATTTAAAAAATGATCCAAATGGATATGCATCAATTTATTTAGCAGATCCAACACCTTTGGCCTGAATAACTGGCTTAACGCTATCCGGCTGGCGTTTGACATTGATAACAGGAATATTGGCTACCAATGCCACACCTTCGTCCTCACGGGAAAGCGAAACCTCCAAAGCATCTTTATCAATCTCCATATATTTGCCAATGGTAGAAATGAGGTCTTCCCGAAGGCTATTCATGATGGTCTCAGAAACATCAAGCCGGTCGTGAACCAATACCAAGCGGAGCCGCTGCTTAGCTACGGATTTTGATGCATCGGCTTCACTGTCTCTGCCGAAAAATTTTCCCAGGAATGAGACTATATTCATGACCAGACCTCCTTAATCCGCTTTGAGCATATGTTTGAGCCGGCCGAAGAAGCCCTGTTTTTCTTCCAAATTCATCAACGGGACATCTTCACCTTCAATGCGGCGGGCAATATTACGGAAAGCGCGGCCAGGACGGGAGTTATCGTCGAAAACAGTTGGCTCACCACGGTTGGTGGAAATGACAATAGCATCATCATCAGGAACAATACCCAACAAGCCGATGGCCAGGATATCTAGAATATCATCAACACCCATCATATCACCAGTGCGTACCATATTGGTACGGATACGGTTGATGATCAGTTTAGGCTCAGTGATACCAGCAGCCTCCAACAAACCGATGATCCGGTCAGCATCGCGAACTGCAGAGACCTCAGGAGTGGTGACCACGATAGCCTGTTCAGCACCGGCAATAGCGTTTTTAAAGCCATGCTCAATACCGGCCGGGCAGTCAATGACCACATAATCAAATTCTTCTTTGAGCTTCTCGCACAGTTCTACCATCTGCTCGGTAGTTACAGCAGTTTTATCCTTAGTTTGCGCAGCTGGCAACAAATATAAATTTTCCAAACGCTTATCTTTAATCAAAGCCTGTTTGAGCCGGCAATTACCACGTACTGCATCTACAATATCATAGACGATACGGTTTTCCAGCCCCAGAACCACGTCCAAGTTACGCAGTCCGATATCAGTATCCACCAAAACCACTTTTTTCCCCAGCATTGCCAGGGCAGTACCGACGTTAGCAGTAGTAGTAGTTTTGCCTACACCGCCCTTACCGGATGTTATTACAATAACTCTACCCATACTTTCCTCCTTAATCCAGCCAATGGTAAATTTTCTGCCGACAGCAGGAGCTGACAGCTTTTGTCATTGGCCATAGCTCAAAATGAGTTTATTTTGGCGCCTCGTATTTTTCAATCACTACAGCGTCATTTTTGATCCGCGCTGTTTCAGCGGGTTTATTACTGATATCTTCATTGCCGTCCTCTGGTGGACGGGTGATATGAGAAGCGATCCTCAGCTGGGTCGGGGCAAAGTGAAGCGCAGTAACAGTAGCGCCTTCCTCTCCAGTAGCACCGGCATGAACTAATCCCCGTAACGAACCCATTACCAGGATATGGCCGCTAGCAACGATCTCCGCTCCTGGATTAACATCGCCTAGTATCACGACATTGCCGTCAAAATCGATATTCTGCCCAGAACGCAGGCTCTTTTCATAAAGCATCGTCGGTCTATTGCTAATGGCCGCTGGCCAAAAATTACGCATTAAATCCTCTCCTTAAAGAATCAAAACTAACTTATTTTATTTTCTATTCCCTATCGCCTATTTCCTGCTAAAAAAACGCTTTTCTTCCAGGAGCTAGCATTGCCTTTAGACCATAGCCAGAATGATTTCCAGCCTGCGCAGCAATGGTACTGATAATCCTACCACAGTATAATAATCACCTTCTATACGGTCTACCAATAGAGCTCCCCGCCCCTGAATGCCATACGCGCCAGCCTTATCAAAAGGCTCGCCACTATCCAAATATTCCTCGATCTCACGCTCCTTAAGCTTAGGAAAAGTTACTTCGCAAACACTGGCTCCGCCCACGGTCTTATGGGTTTTAGTATCGATCAGGCAAATACCGGTATAAACCTTATGAGTATTGCCGGACAAAGTCTCCAGCATTCTTTTGGCGTCTGCCCGGTCAACCGGCTTGCCAAAAATAACACCGTCTAAAGAAACGATAGTATCAGCGCCAATGACAATGGCGTCATCATAAGCAGCAGCGGCAGCCTGGGCCTTAAGCGCGGCATTAGCAGAGACCACCGCCTCTTCATCACGCTGGGTAGTCAAGGTATTATCCTCTTCTACCTCCACCGGATGAAGCTCGGGCTCAATCCCGATCTGCCGCAATATCTCCAGGCGGCGTGGGCTAGCCGAAGCCAATACAATATGACGGTCAGCAAACATCATTCTTTTCCTCCTCTAGATATTTTCTTATCTCAGCAACCATATACAAGGAGCCGCATACCAGCAGCAAATCATCATCTTGCGCTGTCTGCAATGCACAGTCAAGTGCAGCACGGTTGTCCTCAATGGCTACAGCTTCTTTACCAGCTGCCCGGCACATGTCAGCCAACAAATACCAATCCTCTGAGCGGGACAAGTATGGAGGACGAGTAACCACCACTCTGCTTAAGTGGGGCAAAAGCAGTTGCAAAGATTTCTGCCGCTCCTTATCGGAAAGCATCCCCAGCAGACAGACTATCCGGCGCTCTGGCCACAAATCAGTCAAGGCTGTGCTGAGTGCCTCCATCCCCTGACAATTATGAGCGCCGTCAAGCAAGATCTGCGGCGTCCGTTCAGCCAGAAACTCTAAACGCGCTGGCCAGCGCACCGTGGCCAAACCAGCCCTAATGCTGGATTCAGATACACCTAACAACTCTGCTGCTTGTACTGCCACTGCGGCATTACTTAGCTGATGCCTGCCCAATAATGGCAGCTGCAAATGGCGATAATAGTCCTTACCAGTACGCACGCTTAGAGTAGTACCCTGCTGGGACAACTTGGTATCAAAAAAAGAGAACTCCTGCCCTTGACGATACAGTGGTCGTTTCAAAGATGTCGCCTTAGCTTCTATCACTGGCAGGGCCTCCCCGGAGGCAGCAGTGACTACCAGAGATTTCTCCTTGATGATACCAGCCTTGTAACTGGCAATTTCGGCAATAGTATCACCCAGAAAATCCATGTGATCCATACCGACATTAGTGATGATAGCCAGATCCGCTTCCACTACATTAGTGCTATCGGTTAATCCACCCAAGCCAACCTCAATAACCGCACAGTCCACATTCTCATCAGCAAACCATAACAAGGCCAGAGCAGTAACAGCCTCAAACTCCGTCGGTGAAGCTAATCCTTCAGCTACCATGTCCTCTATTTGCTGATATACACGCCCAAACAGCATTGCGAAACGTTCCTCAGTGATCGGCCTACCGTCAATGCGGTAACGCTCAGTATGGCACTGCAAATGCGGCGAGGTAAAGAGGGCAGTTTTACGCCCTTCCTGTCGTAATATCGCATCAAGCATGGCTGCTACTGAGCCCTTGCCATTAGTGCCTGATATATGAATACAGCAAGGTAGCTGACTCTGAGGAAAACCCAAGCGGCGGGTCAACTCCTCAATACGTTCCAAGCCAGGGCTGATACCCATTCTGGTTAACTGATGTAATTTGACTAGAGCTTCCTGATATTCCATAACTGATAATTAATTTACTCCCAAGAAAGAGCAGGCGGGGATACCCCCGCCCACTTCAAGATATTAGTTTACGCTAAATCTAGGCCAACATCTGCAGATGTTCTCGCAGAGAAGCCAATTTTTCCTCATACATGCTCTGCTTAGCCCGCTCTTTTTCTACCACCTCTGCCGGAGCTTTAGCTACAAAGTTCTCATTACTGAGTTTAGCGGCCAAGCGTTTAAGCTCGTTTTCAGTATTAGCAATCTCTTTTTCTATGCGAGCGATTTCTTTATCCAGATCGATCAAGCCAGCCAACGGCAGATAGATATCAGCACCCATAACATGAGCTTTAGCGGCCTTATCCGGGGTAACACCTTTCTCAGTAAAACTGATAGCAGATGCCTGGGCCAAAGAAAGAATATAAGCTTCGCCTTCCTTAATTTGTGCGCATAACTGTGGATCAGCAGCAATGATGACCTCAGCCTTCTTACCCATTGGTACTTTCATCTCAGCGCGGATATTGCGGATACTGCGAATGACCTCCATCAGCATGGTCATCTGTTTTTCTTCCTCAGGATAGCTTTCGCCATCAACCCCATTAGGATACTTAGCTAGCATAATTGTCTCTCCGTGATGAGGCAATTGCTGCCATAGTTCCTCAGTGACAAAAGGAATGAATGGGTGCAGCAGCTCTAAGACAGTCCGTAACACCTGAGCCAAAACAGTCTGAGCAGTATGCTTTTCTTCAGGGGTACCCTTATAAAGACGCAATTTAGCGATCTCTACATACCAGTCGCATAGCTCGTCCCAGGCAAAATCATAAATGCCACGCAACGCTTCACCCAACTCATATTTTTCCAGGTTAGTATCAGCTTCTGCAGCCACCGCCTTGACTCGGGAGAGAATCCACTTATCAACCAAGGTCAATTGCAGCGGATATTGGCCTTCCTGATAATCCTCCAGATTCATCAGAGCAAAGCGGCTAGCGTTCCATATTTTATTAATAAAGTTACGTCCGCCATCCAAACGTTCCCATTTGAACCGCATATCATTACCAGGGCTATTACCGGTGATCAAAGTGTAGCGTAGGCTATCGGCGCCATATTTATCGATAATCTCCAGCGGATCAATGCCGTTGCCCAGAGATTTACTCATTTTACGTCCCTGTTCATCGCGAACAATCCCGTGAATAAACACATCATTGAATGGCTTTTTCCCCATCTGTTCGATACCGGAGAAGATCATTCTTGCCACCCAGAAGAAAATAATATCATAGCCGGTGACCAAGACATTATTGGGATAAAATTCTTTCAACAGTTCGGTCTGTTCTGGCCATCCCAAAGTAGAAAAAGGCCACAAAGCTGAGCTGAACCAAGTGTCCAGCACATCAGGATCCTGCTCCAGACGGCTGCTGCCGCATTTAGGGCAGGTAGTAGGATCATCCTTTTGGCAGATAACTTCTCCGCAATCCTGGCAGTACCAAACTGGGATACGGTGTCCCCACCATAGCTGGCGAGAAATGCACCAATCGCGGATGTTTTCCATCCAATGAGTATAAATATTGGTGAAACGGGAAGGAATAAAGCGGATCTCGCCATCCTCAACAGCCTTAATGGCAGGCTCAGCCAGCGGTTTCATCTTAACAAACCACTGTGGGGAAACCAAAGGCTCCACGGCAGTACCGCAGCGATAGCACTCGCCGACAGAGTGAGTAAGATCAGTGATATCCTCCAAGAGCCCCAAGGAGCGGAATTCTTCCACGATCTTTTCGCGGCATTCCAGAGAATCCATCCCCTCATATTTGCCGGCATTGGCATTCATTTTACCATCTTTGCCGATAACAGTGATCTG
>CALYAP010000021.1 GCA_944393575.1 uncultured Clostridia bacterium | reverse complement strand
ATAAAGGCATCATCACCGGCATTAGCGCTACAACGCTCGAACCGCAAGGCATAGCGACAAGAGCACAAGCAGCGGCGATGCTGCAAAGGTTTTGCGAAAATGTAGTTCAGTAATGTACCATAAAATAATGTACCATAAATAATCAAAGAGGGAGGCAGCGGCCTCCCTCTTTGATTTTACCCACCGAGATACGACGCAAATTATTGCCCTTCCCGTGGGTACTCTTGATTTCTAATCTTATCTCTTGCGAGGTACGACTATATTTTTGAATAAACCATTGACTGTAATTCAAAAGATACAGGATTCGATCCCTCTCACCCCACCATAAAATATATAATATTGATAATTATGACAGATGTTTTTCTTTATATTATTTTTATGTTTCGTGAGTTGTTATTGCACACATATTTTATTTAGTTGAATTTTAATCCTCTTCTTCTTTTTCTAAATTTATACATTTTCTTTAGCAAACTCATGTAAAATTTCTTAATACTGTGCCTTATATTTACCACCACAACATATCTTATTTATAAAGCTTGTCTTGTGTTTTGTGTAGAGGAAGAACTAATCATCAAATTTTTGAATTATTGATGTAGTTGCCACGTATATATTTTTGATACGTTATTACGAAACTGATTTGAACTGCATTATCAAAACCAGATTTATAACCTCCATAATAGCTGGCTGCTCCTCACATCAAACAGCTCCCCAAAACAATTGGCTTGTCATATACTCTTTCACATAGCGATTTACCTTCACACGATAATTCTCAAAATCATATGAATAACTAAATACATTTAGACTACGAAATTAATAGCACAGTCAGCAATGACTAAAGGTATCAATATGCAAACTCGTTAACTGCTCAGTCAATGCATTCTGGACATGGTGTATAGCCTCTACTTTCGGCTGCGTTTATGTTATAAATCCAAAAGGAATCATTTTCATCTATATTAGGGCATCCATATCTGTGATAACTATCATCCTCTGTGGGCACGATGACCGCATAATCGTGATAAAAATTGTACTCTTTTTTTTATAGATGCAAGCTGAACATATTGATAAATGTTTGCCCCGGCTAAAACTATTATCAATATTGTGCCAACTATCATTGGCGTTGTCAATTTTGGTAAATGAAAGTACTGTTTGCCGCAACCAGTACATTTTTTAGTCTCAGGATCGATCATGCTGCCGCAATGTCTGCAAAACTTACCGACCCGGCTGTGTTCGGAGGAGGTTGTCCCGTTAGATCTATTAACTTGATTCGCTTGTGTTTCCTGCTTCTCATTATTAGCTTGTTCTTCATTCTGCTGATTGGCATGGGTATCAGCAACAATACTTATCTCTGGATCAGACGGAGCAGCAGCCGGTTCATTATGGCCTGCATTTGTTTGATTCGACTCTTGTGGATAAATATTAACTTCCTGCGCAATGATCTCGCTGGGTGATGGAGATGCCCCGTCGTCTTCAGAAATAATAATATTAGCTATAGTTGCCGGAACTGATGCAGGTTGACTATTCCCCGCCGGATTAAATTCGGAAATGGCATTTGAATCAGTATCGTTATTTTCTGCTAATATTCGCTTAGTAGAGTCAACAATTTTTTGGATGTCTTGCAACATAACATCTGCCGTCAAGGGGAAAGGAAATCGATATAACATACTGATTAGATAATTCGCTAAATCTAAATGCTGATCAATACGATTAAGGGAATAATGTCTAGTTAGATATGAACGAAAAGAATAGGATTTTTCTTGAATCTGTTCAACTTTTTTAGGATTATTTCCTTGCTTTATCAAATATTCTCTCAAGGTGGCTATCATCAATACACCCATATTATCTTTACTCAAATTTTCCATATTGAACCATAGATAGGCCGACCACAGATCGATCCAATTCTCTGGAAAAGTGAAAGCTCCGTTATTAGTTTGAAGTTCGCTGATAGCATTTATATACAAGGTATTGATCTTCTGTGCGGTCAGCCGTTGCTGTGGGCTGGCCGTATTGATATAATTTCTAGACTGGGAACGTCTATATTTTCTTATAATCCGCAGAATAGGATAGGCAAAGGGGATATAAACAAGAATGCATAATACCCCCCAATCCAGAAAAAAGAACAATGTCGATAGTAGCGCGGCAATGATCAATAATGCCGATATAAGTCCTATAGCTTCTGTTTTTTGCACTAGTTTTGCCTCCTTATAGTTTTAACAAGCTCTTTTTATTAGTTTGTTTGGATATAAAATGATACATTTTTACCCCCGCGTATGCGGGGAAAAGTAAAACAGCCGAATTTGCATTATGGGATTTTGAGGATCACCCCCGCGTATGCGGGGAAAAGTGGGAAAATCCACAGATATCTTATTGGATATCGGGATCACCCCCGCGTATGCGGGGAAAAGTGCGTGTCGGTATCTACACCATTGACCCACCAGGGATCACCCCCGCGTATGCGGGGAAAAGAGCGGCTAATTCTTGCAATTCTGGATGCGTATAGGATCACCCCCGCGTATGCGGGGAAAAGCTCGACCGGCTCCTCGGCGGCGTTCCGAATGAAGGATCACCCCCGCGTATGCGGGGAAAAGCTTCTTAGTTAGGTCGCATAGACTGTCGATTAGGGATCACCCCCGCGTATGCGGGGAAAAGGGCGCGGTGATAGTCACGTCAATCGCCTGGATAGGATCACCCCCGCGTATGCGGGGAAAAGATCTTCCTATGCAGTCTCGGATAGCATTGACTAGGATCACCCCCGCGTATGCGGGGAAAAGTCCCATTTATCAACTCCAACGGTATCCAGTACAGGATCACCCCCGCGTATGCGGGGAAAAGACCGGCAGGCCAGCGAACAGCGCGTCAATGAAAGGATCACCCCCGCGTATGCGGGGAAAAGAGGCTCAGATAGGCCTTGCCCGCCACGGGAATAGGATCACCCCCGCGTATGCGGGGAAAAGTAAAAATGCGCAGAGCAAACGGGCAAGGCAGCGGGATCACCCCCGCGTATGCGGGGAAAAGGCCGAGCCATCGCCCCAGTCTATGGTCACGCCGGGATCACCCCCGCGTATGCGGGGAAAAGCAATCGATAAAATGACGTCTAAGTATTCCATAGGGATCACCCCCGCGTATGCGGGGAAAAGTCTTCGCTGATTTCACGAATGATCGGCGTTTTAGGATCACCCCCGCGTATGCGGGGAAAAGTATCTCTTCTAACGGTCTAGCCTCCGAGTATGGGGATCACCCCCGCGTATGCGGGGAAAAGATAAAAATGGACGGGCTTGTTACCTTCACTGGGGGATCACCCCCGCGTATGCGGGGAAAAGATTTCTGGGGTATTAGAAACGGATGAGCCAATAGGATCACCCCCGCGTATGCGGGGAAAAGTGGTAGATATCGTCAATGCCGCAGCCCAAGAGAGGATCACCCCCGCGTATGCGGGGAAAAGGCCGCATTGAGCCAAGAAAAATACGGCGTGCCGGGATCACCCCCGCGTATGCGGGGAAAAGGAATATCACATACTCCAACACCTACGAGGCGAAGGATCACCCCCGCGTATGCGGGGAAAAGATCCTGGAATTCCTCCATGTGGTCGCGCAAAGAGGATCACCCCCGCGTATGCGGGGAAAAGAGGATTTAACCCGCAGTGATGATTCTGTGACGGGGATCACCCCCGCGTATGCGGGGAAAAGCGCTGTTGGCGATTGTTAATACTAATTTAGATAGGATCACCCCCGCGTATGCGGGGAAAAGCTACGGCGGGTACAACATCTCCGGTGGGGAGAAGGATCACCCCCGCGTATGCGGGGAAAAGCCAGTTATTTACCAATTCACGCGGAGGTGGAGAGGATCACCCCCGCGTATGCGGGGAAAAGTCATAGTGGACTGGCGCGCCTACAGTCTGGTAGGGATCACCCCCGCGTATGCGGGGAAAAGTTTTCCCCGTTTCCGGCGCTTTGTGGAGCAGTAGGATCACCCCCGCGTATGCGGGGAAAAGTAAATCCGGTCATGAGTTGATAGCAGATACTGAGGATCACCCCCGCGTATGCGGGGAAAAGGCTGGCAAAGAAAATGATGCTGTCCACAATGAAGGATCACCCCCGCGTATGCGGGGAAAAGGCACCACGGCGTAGAAATATACAATTACCCATGGGATCACCCCCGCGTATGCGGGGAAAAGGCAATGTCGATAGCATCAAACTCCTTTTGACAAGGATCACCCCCGCGTATGCGGGGAAAAGATATACCAACGGCGCTGCCTTCAAAATTGCGAAGGATCACCCCCGCGTATGCGGGGAAAAGTACCCAACCGCAAATAGAGCAAGTGACGCTATAGGATCACCCCCGCGTATGCGGGGAAAAGGATTTCCGTTTTCACACGGACTTTGATTTATAGGGATCACCCCCGCGTATGCGGGGAAAAGGAAATCTATTTGCTGTTCCATATCCCGCAGGGGGGATCACCCCCGCGTATGCGGGGAAAAGCTACGGCGGGTACGACATCCGCGGTGGGGAGAAGGATCACCCCCGCGTATGCGGGGAAAAGACTAAAAAGATCCACTATAACCCCATTATGCTTCTTAATAAAACTAAATTTCCTTTAACTTAGCGTAGATTCCATATGTAAGATAGCAATCTTTTAATGCTCGATGAATTCCTGCAGAATCTAAGGAAAAATGTAAAGCTAAGGTGCTGAGTTGATAATCTGGTAATCCCGTTAATTTTTGACGAGATAAGATTAATGTATCCACGCATTGATTATGTGGTATCGGAAGATTAGCTTTACGACAAGCTGCTTGTATAAAACCTATGTCAAAAGATGCATTGTGGCAGACAAGGAGATCGCTTTCAATAAACTCTAAAAATATTTTCAATGCGTTTTCCAGGTTTTGTCCTTCTTTACTTAACATGTCATTTGTAATTCCGGTTAATTTTGTTATGGATGCCGGAATTTTTTCTGCAATTTTAATTAATAAAGCTATGTCTTTGATGGGAGAGCCATTTTCTATTTTGAGTGCTGCAAGCTCTATAATCTGATCTTTATGTGGAGATAATCCAGTTGTTTCAACATCGATTACTGTATAAGAGTTGCTCTCAATAGTTTTATGTTGAGCTAATTTAATTTTTCGCGCCTTTAAACGTTTAGAGGCATTGCTAAAACCTTCTTTCAGCAGAGATGGATCAGATGTTGCTAATGTCTTTTTTATTGATGAGGGACGTCTCATCAATTTTAGACCATCAAAATCAGCAATTTCCCAGGTTGTATTATGTACACGAAAAGCCATTTTTTGTTCGCCAGAGTCTGGATATACCATTGTCGCTTGCCCATGCCGTAAATTTTCACAAATTCTTTGCCAAAGTTCTTCTCGCACACGAGAACTTACTTTACCAACATAGACACCAGTATTGATCTCAAAAAGCCATTTTGATAAATCGCCGCGTACTTTTGGCGGACAATCAGAGACAATCATTATAATCATAGTCCATCTTCCTGTTGGTCTACATAGCAAATTCCATTAGCTACAGTACCTTTTCTGCTATCCCAGAGATAAAGAACATTTGTTTCTTGGGGAAGGGGCTCTGTATCTTTGTCTAAAAGCAACATGCGTATATCATGTACCATACGTTCTAGAAGATGACTAGAGACCATAGCATCTCGTACTCGTCTGCGCACTTCTCCAGGTAAATCTTCAGGATTAGCCGCTGCTATTTCAAAAGCGATCGGAATCGTAATTTCTGCTTTATAGAGATCTGCAATATCATAAACAAAGGAACAATCATGTCCTATATGGACAAAACCAAGGCCAGGAGAGCATCCCAATGCAATGATAACTGCATGGGCTAAGCCATAGAGACAGGCATGCCCTGCTGATAATGCCTGATTGACAAGATCCCCAGAAGAAAAATCTTCTGGATCATATTCCCGGCCATTCCAAGGGATATTCCATTTTTGAGAAGCTTGGCGATAAGCCTTTCTAACGCGGCTCCCTTCACGTCCCCGAAGCTGCTGAGTTGTTAGACCGCTAACATCTTCGTTAGGAAAGCGCATTTGATACATTTTTCGTACAACATCTAAATGAGTTCGCTGGTTGCTTACCAGTTCTGCTTGCCGTATTAGTAGATGCGAACGGTGAGTTAATGGTCTACCTCCTGCATAATAACGTACTCCGTGTTCGCCGATCCACACGATAGAAACCCCGGCTTCACCGATTAGTTCCATAGCACGGTGGGTAATAGTTGTACCTGGTCCTAATAATAGTACAGATATTCCAGCTGCAGGCACACGTACCGTACCCAATTCATCCCGCATCAAGATCGCACTATCTTCTCTGTTGATCTGACAATGCTCTAAGTATAAAAAGGTTAGGCGGTCCTTTACCTGTGGAAGAGCTTGCAGTTCTGGCCGCTTCATACCAGGCAAATTATTCATTTTCAGCTCCTTTATCGCGAATAATTGTTAGCATCCCCATCCCAAAGGCTTTGCCGCGGCCTAGTCCTTCTTGTAAAGTTTGTTGAAAACGTACCGCATTAGTAATAGTTAAAATTCCCTCATAGGTAACAGCTAAAATGGTAACAGGGGATTTACGTTGATTCCCTTTATGAAAACGGTACCACTGACTACCGACCACTAAAAATTGATCTGGATTGAGAGAAAAACCATAATTTTGACAACGTTGTAGCAGCCATTCAGACTGGTGAGCAGAGGTAATATGAGCATGTATCTGGCCGCGATTTTTATCATCTTGGCTGGGTTTGCAGCATTTGATAGGATTAGCTACTAGGCGAAATCGCCATCTAGTAGCATCTTTGACGCTATCCAAAAGAAGACCATAAGAGCGGGTCTCCCAGCGTGGATTTCGGTCAGGAAAACCAAATTGATTTACAATATTTGTTAAATCAGGCTTATTAGGGCTTAATAATAGCAGATAGAGATGGTGTTGCAGTTGGTCCAAACGCCATAGTCTGCGTTCTCTGGGCCCAGAGTATGATTGTTCTATCGCTCCATGTAAAATATTAGGTGAAGTCAGTGCCTTCATAGTGCTTCGGCGTTTAGTGTCCAATTCTATTCTTGAAAGAAACATATTTTCACCTCAATCCGGTAATTCAATCATGGGATCATGCATTGTTGTAGAAAAATCAGTCGCTGCTTTAATCGACAATGAATCATGCTCTTTACAGGCACGGTAGGTATATTGACGATGCCCTGGATGATAAGAGATAGGGAGATCCATTTGTCTGGCTGCTCTATTATCTTCGGGATTAGCATCTGTCATAATACGTAGTTTGACTGAGCCATGATATTTCTTCTTTTGTATCCATGGAGAGGCCAACCAGGGTTCTTGTTTTAACGCTTCTAAAAGCGAGGTTTCCCTAATACCTAACGATAAAGGCAGCGTCGGCGGACACGAACGTCGGCCGAGAAAAAGGGGAAAAACAGGAAAACGAAGCGCTTCTTCAAGTGAATGTAGTAAATCCCGATCTGCGCTTTCTAGCCCTACCAAGAATACTGCATCTGAGAGATAATAGCGCTCGGTGACATAGCGTTCACTTTCCTTTTTTGGACTTGATGCAGTATGATAATCTCGTAGTAGTTCGCCCTCCTGATCCACCCTAACACCAAAATGTAGCCGGCTCAAATCGTCTACTGGTTCATCACGCCGTCGGCCTAAGGCCGCTGCCAGCAAACCGATCACACCGCTTTTAGTTGGCTCGCGGTTAGTACGGCGGATCTCAAATTTAGCGTCCATCCCCCAGGATTGAAGCGGTGCGGCCAGACGCAGTAAGAGCGTGCTGGTCATGCTTCTTCACCAGCTTTCAATTTGGTACAAACAGTCATTTTCATTTGTTCGAGAAATTCTGTTAAGGAGACTCGCTGTCCTGAAATAGCTGAAATTTCGCTGCCACCAATGATAAAAGCCTGCTGCGGCGGTGAGATAAATTCACCATAAATTTTCTGTGCATAGCCGATCAAAGCTGCTTCCGATGCCGCCACATAACCTTCGCCTTTGCTACGCACTGGTTTTTCAAAAGCACCGACCAGGTTGACCGGTTGATCGCTGCGGATAGTGATATATGCCAAATCTGGAGCAGTGCGATTGGCAAAAGTATTCTGTTTACCAGTAGGCATAGACAACAGGAAGGATTGTATGAAAGCACAGGCTGCTTGGACTGTTTGTTCCGCATCGAAATGGGTGGCAACTTCTTTTAGGTTAAGCGTAGCATAGCGGTATAAAGTCGAAGAATTAAATTCTATCGTATCTAAATGGGCGGCTCCGACACTATCCTCAGGGGACAGATCATCCATAGCGGTAAAATAGTCATATTCATTGTGAACTTCATGGGTAGAAATACTGTGGGCCACCTGAGCCGCTGCGTCATAATTCAGATTTTGATTATTAGCGATCATGCGTCCAAAAAGAACAATATCTACCGCCGGATTCTCTTTAATAGCATCTTTATATTTCTTAGCATTTTTTTCATCATTAATGGCAAGTTTTGCTAAATTTTGTGCCTGGGTTTGGCTGATAAAGCAAAGTGCATCCATCAAAAGTTCTTCTTTAGATTTTGATTTTTTATCTTCTTTTATAACCCCGGACTTTTTAAGCGCCTCTTGTGCCATTTCGTCCGGGTTATTGATATTATTATCTAGGATAGAAATTTCCTTTGCAATAAGCT
This sequence comes from uncultured Clostridia bacterium, assembly GCA_944393575.1. GTDB lineage: Bacteria > Bacillota > Dehalobacteriia > UBA4068 > UBA4068 > HGM13862. Next base: position 17,189 of record CALYAP010000021.1, on the reverse strand, counting down.
TAACCAAGTGCTTGGTGCGCACACCGATCAAATTTTGTGTTAGCAGCTCTTTCATCATCTCACGTATCGCATGTTTCCATGCTTGGCTGGAGACCCGGGCACGAGTCACGCCACCATAAACAGCGGTTTTGGGGCTGCCGGTATCATCACGGTTGACACAGCTTGGAGGCACAGTTTGCAAAACATGAATATCGATATATGTAGGGGCTAGTTTAGTCATAATTAGAGATCCTCCTTCATCTGATCTTGAAGTTTGCTATTATTATGGTCACTATTTACTCTGCGATAAAAATCTTGTCCCCAGCGCATACGCACTTTAGCGGCTCCCTCGGGAAATTGATAAAGATAGAGGTCTTTGGCTAACTGTGGATAATTCAGCGGTATGCCGTCTGCTTTGAGCAATTGGATCAGGCTCCGCAAATGTGTGGCAAGCTCCTTCATGCTGGCAGAGGTAGCCGCCACATTGAATCTCCGGAGTATTCGTTTTTGGTCTTCTGCTCCATGAACCAGCTTAGCCACCGATCGGCCAAGGCTATTATGATAACAGCTCTCTGCCTTATCTGCCGCAGACTGATTCATCGATTCCCGCTGTGGATCCCGTCCCTGCTGATGCAAGGCATAAAGAGTTAGTGCGGTATAGATCGCCCACTCCGCTCGGCTAGGAGTATCGCCACTGCCTTGCAGCTCTTCGGGCATATCAGCCCAGATAATATTCCACAGCTGGGGCAAATCACCCGGGACTCGACCGATCCCGCGTCGGAGATTGGCTAATATCGCACGCTGGGCGCTATTATTGCTGCGAGAAAGATCGGCTATTTTTTTTGCGGTAAAAAGGCCGATCAGCTGTAACGTATCAGTAGTCATCTATTGCTGTTCCTCCTCTCTGTTAATCGATACAAAAATTTGTTCCATGCTTCAGGTGAAGAGTAATGATTCTCCTCCTTTTTGCCGTTAATTTCTTTCTTAACAGTTTTTCCGACAAAAGCTGCTGAATTGCTGGCGGCTACCAGCTCTTGTCCTAACTGCATGGCGATTTGCTGAGCCTGATCGCGCCAAGCATTGCGGCGTTCTTCTCTATCACTTGCTCCTTGTCCTGGATCCAAAGTCAGCAACCAATCGCGAAAGGGAATATCCAAACGGTAATAAAACTGTGTTTTGGCTTGTTCTGCCGCGGTGTTCCCTTTTCCGCCGGCGGCTTTATTTAGTTCTTCAGCCAAAACCCCAACTATCTGAGCAAAAGAGTCGCAGATGTCGATTTCTTTGACGATCAAGTCTTGCCAGAAAGTCCCGGCTTCTGTCAGCAGCTCGCTATGGAATTCTAAGGTGTCGGAAAACTCATTTATGACAGAGGATTTTTGTTGCTTATCATATTGAACTGAAGCAATACAAAAACAGACCAATTTAGTCTTGGAGAAAATTTCCTGGGATTGCAATAATTCTACCCAGGTTACTACTCCTGGTTTATGTTTTTGCTCTTTTCCGACAAATGAGGCGAACTCTCTCCATATTTGCCTCGTTTTGTCATGCACTTTAGGCTTATATTCTATTATTTGCTTTTGCTTATTTGTTTTTGTTTCCCAGATAGTCATCTGCTCAACAAAAGGATTCTGAGCAACAAAATAATATCCGGCAGCGTCTATATACCTGTTAACTGCTCCATTTTCTCGCTTTAATAAAATACGGCGTGATTGCAGAGTCAATAATTCCGCTTGGTTATCTGGGATAGCTATTTCCAGTTCTTCTATGTTAGCTACCGGTTTAGTATTCGGTGCGGCTTCCCAAGCGGGATATGCTTCTCCCCATAGATATAGCCCATCTCGTAAAAGCGTAAGATTCAGCAGCAATGTTTCAAATAAGGTATTCCCCTTGGCTATGATGGGCCCAATAGAACCCAGCCAACTCATCTTAGGTGAGGGTTTCTTCACTGCACAATCCGCAAAAGCTTGTTTGTATACCAGCCAGCGTGCAGCAGCTGGATAAGGAAGCTGCGCTTTATCTTTACCGGAATACATAGAGAATAATCTGACTTTATTATTGCTTTCTAATAGTTCACCATTTAGCTTTGCCACAGAATAATCTTTAGCTATGAGTCCTGGCACCTGATAGAACGGATATTCTGGATCGAAAAGCCAAAATCTATCGTGCCATTTAGCCAAATAATCACGAAGCGGTTGCTCAGGAAAAGATTGCATCTCCCAAAGAGCTCTCCACCTGTGCAGAGCTTCTTCAGGCTGTTCAATTTCTGCTTCCCGACCGGATTCATCTCCCCGGGAGAATACCGTATGCAGTACTGCCAGCAGCAACCGTAACATAGCTATATCCTGAGTTGCCATTTCTCCAGCCAGATCACGAATCTGATGAGCCTTAAGCAAGGTATCGCTCAAAGATAACTCACTGACTTGATAATCTGGCCACATTACCCGTATCCAGGGTTCGTCCAGCAAATTAAATTCCTGCTCCTGCATTTTACCCCTCCTTTTCTATCATTAAGCCATTTTTCTGGCTGTAAACTAATTGGTATCCGCAGAGGCTGGCTTGATAATTTTCATCAAACAAAAGAATCAGCTCTCCTTTTAGTAAATGGGACCTTTGCCACTCTGATAAATAATCTTGATTATCCGCTTCCAATTCAGCGATAGCTCTTTCCATAGTGTTTTTATTGTTGAACTGTCTGGGTAAGGCGATCCTCTGTTGAGCAATCATTAGGCATTCTTCCTCAGAAGGCAGATGGTCATGAGCTACTTCTGCACCATCATTCTGCCAAGGGAAAAAGGTCACTCGGCCGTCATCGCGCTTCATCATGAGCAATACCTCCAGAGCGTCAGCGCCGTCACGTACTTTTGCCAATCCTATTGACTCATTATCGCCTATAGGAGTGTCTAGCCATCCGTGCAAGGTCTCTTTATTCATTTGTGGACGGTCTATGAGAAAATTATCTGCGTCTCTTTTCTTCTTTTTTAAGTGCTTCTGATAGTTGTCCCATTCTTGCTTCAGCTCGTTAACAGCATCAGATGAATCATCCATATTAAAATAAGTTGCCTGCACCAGTGGAGAAATATCATTAGGTAAAAGCATTTTTTCCGGCAATAATTGTCTGGTGCGTAGCAAAAGATATTTGCTATAAATTTTTTCGGCGCCGCTTTCCAGAGGTCCATCAGCATTGAGGACAATACAAGAAGCTTTGGCTAAATCTTTAGGGCGAAGACGTTGATGCCGGTGCAGCCTACCGATTCGCTGCAGCAAAAGATCCATAGGACACAGATCGCTGACCAGAATATCAAAATCGATATCTAAAGATTGCTCCAATACTTGGGTCCCAACCACGATCAAGCCATCGCGATCTTTGGCAGTGCTGCTCTTGCCGCTTCGGTGCAGTAATTCCGTTTCCTGTTTAGCTCTATCTGCTAATGTAAAACGGGAATGGAGCAATAAAACATCTTTTTCGGGCATTTTCTCTCGTAATTGCTGAGCGATGTCTTGGGCCCGCCGTACGGTATTAACGATTACCCCAGCACAAACACCTGACTGTAAAGCCTTCTCTAAACTATCCATCCACACCGTCTCATCTTGTCGGCTAATATAGATAGTGCGTGGAGCAGCTAAATATGATAACTTGCATTGATGTACGCCATCTGCTTCTGTCCAGGTTATGAGAGGATAATCCTGAGATAGCTGCCATGGGGCAATATCGGTGCACTTCTTACGATTCAGGTAAGCCATAATCAATTCTGTTCTTCGTTTAGCTGGCAAGGTTGCAGAAAGCATGAATACTGGAATTTGATAAGCTCCTAACCAGTTTAGGGTTCGATCCAGATAACAATTCATATAGGCATCGTAGGCATGACACTCATCAATAATAACGACCTTTCCTGCCAGCCCTAAATGACGCATCATGACATGTTTTTGCCTTAAAGCGGCCAGAAGCAACTGATCTATCGTGCCGATAACAAAATCGGCAAGCAGGGACTGCTTACGGCCTTCAAACCAGTAGTGAGCAACAAGTCCACTATCGCTGTCATTATCCTCTGCTAAAGAAGCTTGTCCTTGAAATAATGCCTGATAATCTTGATTCAGTGCAGCCATGCCATGAGCTAAACGGATCCCAAGACGCGTATTTTCCGATTGCCCCGCTGCCCATTGTTCTAAACGAGGAAAAAGCCCATTGGCAGTAGCTTGGGTTGGCAGGCCGAAAAAAAGACCACCGCAACCGGTTTTGCTGGCTAAAATTTCTGCCGCACCCAGAGCAGACTCGGTTTTGCCTGTACCCATCGGCGCCTCCAGAATAAAAATACCGGGTTGTACCGTTTTTTCTATAATATCCAGCACCTGTTTTTGTGCGGGATAAGGATAAAAATTAAAGCGTTGAGCGAACTGCTCCTCGTCCATAAAAAAACAGCAAGGAGTCCAAGCATCTGGAAGATGAATTGTTCTCCAAGCTGTATCAATACGATCAGGATAGCGCAACGTTTGGCCAAGATATTCTTGATCTATCAGTGGGAAATACGTAGTGTTGCTGGCTAACCAGTCAGCCATGATCAATAAACCGGCAAGCAGTACCTGACTTTCCTCATCGATCTCAGGCAGATCTTCTACCCCGCTATATCCAGCTTCCTGCAGCGCCAGCTCAAGACAAATTTGCCAGAACATTTCCCATTGTTGTCCCTGTATGCTATTACACCCGTCTGCGGAGTAGTAGTTAACTTCGAATAGTTGAAGCTTTTCTGGATCTATTGCGATTCCGGCCGGTTTTCCATGATGAGCCCCAACGATAGAAGCGATCCCCTCAGGGCAACCCATATGTAGCAAAATGAGCTCTCCTGCTAAAGCATGCGGAGATTGTTCTTGATCATTAAAGCTGCTTGGTTTAGAAATTTTTAACCCATTTTGCGCTAATTTTTGGCGAATCTCTGGGGTTTGTTGCAAGATACGGGATTGAAAAAGCGGGGTTGCTTTACCTATATCATGGATAGCAGCCAAAAATACACATAATTGACGAATATCAGGAAGATTATTGCGCTCACAAATAACCTGCGCCACAGATGCAGGCAACCAATGCAAAACTAATTTTTCCATGATACCAGCAGTGTCTAAAAGATGCGCCCATAGCGGCAGCCAGCCGCTATTGTTTGCATTACCAGCTTTTGCTACCAGTAAGGGGAAAAGTTTATCTTGAAATATATCAGGAGACATGATTGGACTCATTCCCTTCAACATAGATCAATATAGATAACTCTTGATGTTCCGATATTGTGTTTCGCTAAAAGTGTTAATAAAGATCATTGACAGCATTAACTCTCCGGTAGTGGGGAAACGAGTAACAATAATTACTCATCTATGGCAAAGCCAGTTCTACAAATACTATTATGTAAGGTAGTTAATATGACTAAATTCGATTAGTTTCGTAGTGCCTATCTCTGTAGATAAACCTGTGAGGACTGATTCCGCTCTTTTGACAGTGCCTCGCACTTGGGTAGTGCTGAGAAAGATTTCCTCCGCATATTCTTCATAAATACTATTAGAGGCATCAGCATCAAAATAAGTGCGATAATCAGCTACTGACATATGGAGCCAAACAGTCTCCCCAGAGGAAGTACGACATTCGCATACGAACTCATAATAGGAAGTTGATCCCTGCATATAAATACCTATTGCTGGAAAGATATAATCAATATCAACATATACTTCGGTACCTGCTGATAAACTGCTGGAGTAAGAAACTGCACTAGGTACATCGTCGATAACGGTATCCGCTGACGGCGGGGAATATGAAGTGGAGCTGCCGCTATCAGTGATATCTGAAATAATAACTATGCTAACAATGATAGCTACTATAACACCAAAAATTTTCCATATAGTTTTTCGTGCAGCTTTTGCGCTTGCCAGCATCTGATCTAAGGTATTTACATCTTCCTTAAGTTTATTACTCAAGTCAGCAATATCGCCAAACTCCGCCAGCAGCATCTGGGCGATCCGGAGAGCGTCTTCTTTTTCTCCCTTTTCATTGTTGATCGATACTGCTACATCTCTGCCAAGAAGGCAAATGCTTTCTCTAAGTGAGTTTTTCAGCTCAGGAGAAATATCTAATCCTTGGATTTTAGCATTTAATTCTTTGACTTTAGAGATAAATTTACTGACATTGTTAAATGTGACTACTTCTTTGATTCTAGCGGCAAGAGCTCGTAGGGCCTCGATTTCCGGTTCTAATTCTTTTAGCTTTTTATCATTATTGAGAAAGTTATTGAGCGTGCCGGAATCTGTTTCAAATATATTTGCCAGATCTGCCAGCTCAGCAAAAACATCCCGCATAGCATTGACCAAGATCAAAGCTACCTCTGTCTGCCTTTTTTCATTATGCAAATAGATAGCTAATTCTCTTAACTCATGGCCTAGATGTTCGCTGGTTTGATGCGGCATACCGCTTACCTGGGATTTTAGCTGTAGCGGTTGAACAAGCTTATCCCAATACTGTACTTTCTTGATCAGTGCTCTGATCATGCTATCACAGGCAGCATTGTCTTGCACCTGCTTGATTCGTTCAATATGAGCCTCAATATCCCGAGTACGTTCATCTACTTCAGACTGCATGCGGAGTTCATACTGATCCATGACATCAAAAAGGATAATACCGCTATTGTATTCTTCTTGAGTCAAATATTTTTCGGCAAGCAAGTTGATAAGCTGAAGATAATTCGATTTACTCAGCACTGCTAGCCGGTCGTTAATCATTTGGCGGATTCTTGTTCTTTTTTCTCCCAAGGCAAAAGATATATCCTGCTGAGTTACTGTGGACATCCTTGCTAAAGTTCTATTTTGATTGATAGTGTCAGTTAAATTAGCTAAATCAATATTAGAGTATTGTTTGTCGATATTTAGAATGAATTGTCCTAGAGCAAAACGATTAATCTCTTGTCCTAGTGAGAAGTTATAAAGTATCGCATTTAACTTAGATAGTGCAGGTAAATTATCTGTTGCTATTGGAAGAGATTTATTAATATTATCTCTAATAAGCATAATATTTTCCTGGCTGATATCGATAAACCAGTCTAGTTCAGCAGAAAGTCTTTTAGTAGGATTTAAGAGAACATTTTGTGCATTAGCACATTCTTCTGCATCTAAGAGAAAACTCATTTCATCAGCAGCTGTAGTAATTTCCCTTCTAGTATCAGTGGGAGATACCTTGAGCAAAAAGAAAGGGTTTGTTTTTAGCCACTGTATTTGTTCAAGCAATTGCATCTTCTCGCTTACAAAATCATCTTGTTGCCCTTCATCTTTATTGGTTGATTCTGCCAACTCTTCAGTTTCGGTTGCAGCAGAGGATGTTTTATCATCGTTTAGTGTATTAATAAGATTTTGAGGGAAGTTTTGATCGAAGAAAGCTTCTGCCCAGGCACTATCATATATCGCATATGGTTCTTCAGCAGATTTTTGGAGTGCATCAGAAAAAATTTCAGCTACTGTTTGGTATACTATGTCATCCAAAGTACAGTTAAGTTCTTTGCCATTGACATCATAAATAAAAACGATGTCTTTGCCATTAACAAATCCATAGAAGGCATTTTTGAACTCGAACTCCGGATTTTGATCAATGCAATCATACTTAATATATACTTTGCAGAGTTCTATAATACGATCATCTTTTCCTGACATAAGTGCCGCTACCTTCTCGCGAAGTTGGTTCGTATTATTTACAATTCTGGTAGTGACGCCTACCGGCACCATTTTAGCAGTATTTTTTATCTCTGCAATTTTTTTGGCATATTCTACGGGGTCGTTCTGATGTACGACCCAGATCATGGCGTTATTCGACACATCATGGTATAAAAAATCATATTCCAGGCGAGCGATAAAGCCGCAGTGTGGACATTTTACTTGGAAAAAAGTACCATTGGCTACCTTGGTTGCCAAATCTTTCTCTAGATCAGTATTGACACTACTCCAAGTGGTAGTAGTAAAAAAAGTATGGCAATGCGGACAATTTATTTTCGTCGTTTTCGGAATAGACATATACACCCTCCGTCTTTCGCTATTAGTCATCATAGACCAATGCCCTATATTACTATGATCAGAATCCTATTCTTTTTTGTACTTCGCTTTTGGGAAGCTGTGCTATTGCAGAGTCAAAACAGCTTTGATTCATCTCCACCAAATTTTGCTTCACAGCCCATTTCCCCGCTTCCCTTAAAACAAAAGTAATATCGGACATAGGATGCCCATCAAGTGATGCCGCGATCGATTCGATATCAATGCTTGACTCTACTGGTAGTTCTTGAAATTTTGAAGAAAGCAACGCCGCAATTTCTTCTTTTGCAGGCAGCTTTACTTCCACTAGATGATCAAATCTTCCTCGCCGAAGGATAGCTGGATCAATTTTATCAATCATGTTCGTCATAGCAAAAACTAAAACTCCACTGGATATAGCTTCTGGAATCCAGCGAAGAAATTCAGCGACTTCTTCTAGGTGATAAGTGTTTCCAGCAGAAGACAAACTCCTGTCAGACAGGAATGCTTCCATTTCATCAATGATTAAAATGGAAGGAGCTGCATCAATAGCTGATTTAAACATAGCCGAAATCTTTTTGCTAGTTTCATGAATATATGAACTGCCAATAGCATTCGCATTGATGTCAAAACGCGGCCAACCCAGATATTCTGCCAGTCGATCTACCGCATAGGTTTTACCGCATCCGGGAGGACCATAGAGTATGGTAGCCCCGGGAAAAGAAATCCCCATGCGTTGATATTCTTCTTGGCGCATTACGATATCGATAATATTTTCATTAAAAAATCGTTCCAGTTCCGGCCGTCCCACCAAAGTAAATTTGCCCATCCTAGTTGGTTGCAGTAGTTTGGAAGTGTTATTATGTTTTATCTCATTACAAGTTTCCTGGGTAGTTGTTAAATTTTGATCATCACTTACAGCAAATCCAGCCGTATTAGAGGCACGTATCAATGTCTCTTTAGTTATCCAGGACATAATCGTACTGATACGGTCGAATTCAGTGATAGAAATATTTACACCACATGTTAACCATTTACCATATGCTAATGCATTATCAGCATTAGCGTTCGGAGCTTTTGTAGGCAAAATTAGGGAATATTTTTCAATATATATAGCATCAGTTAAATCAATATTGGGAAATAAGGTTATTGCCGTGTTAAAGGCAAGAGAAAAAGCCTCAATTTGGGAGCTGTTTTCATGATAAGGACCTTTCCCCAATGATGAAATCAGATAATTTTTTGAACAGGAAAAAATATAGCAGTTATGTTCTTTTTCTGCGATAAACAGATCTTGGGGTAAAGCATAATTATCTACCCAGCAGTTATATAGCTCTGGTGTTACTGCTAAGACATAACCTTCACAGTTTGTCAAATAAATTTGCCATAGACTGTTTTCCGCAACAACTCGTGTTATTCTTTCCCCATTAGCTATAGCAAATCCGCGTTGCAGCATCTGTTTCATCACAACTACCCCTTTACAATATTGGCAATATCATACATTCTTTCCCCAGAATCCGTGTTAATTTGAATAGATAAGAGCTCGATTAGTATTTTTTTGAGCTGATCAATATTATCATCAGCAAGCGCCTGATCTCCACGACGTTTTAAATTTATAAACTTATTTTTATCAAGATAGTTAGCGCTAGAAGCTGTGGCATCTTGATACCAATCGATAATAAACCAATCTTGCTTAAAAAGAATCTGGGTATTTTTAGTTCTTAGGTTATCTAAAATATTATCAAAGTCGACGTCATTGCTATCAATTGAACGTTGGGCCGTCCTAGCTAGAGTATCAAAAGATTGTTGTTCTGTAGACGTTGCATATTGACGCACAATTTCATCAAAAAATGAGACACAGTTATCAAGATCCATTTGCCGAATGGCTTTGAGGTTATTCTGACGTGCTTTATTAATAAGTTTTTTGGCTTCTAATAACTCATTATTCGCTTTTTGGACATCTTCTAAGTCACAGTATTCATGACTGTCAAGATTTGCAGCTAGTTCTGCTTTGGGGAAGGCTTGGTCAAGTTCAGGGGCAGTGATTTTCTGTGACATCTTTTGTATTCTTTTTAGAACGTTTCGTCCTTGTTCAGCAATACTATCAATATCATTTAGATTCAATTGCCCTTCCTGCGGTGAGTAAAAATTATGATTGGCGAATGATGCCCCTATACAGGGAATAGAAATCTCGATTGTGATGGTGCCAGAATCAGAAATTTCATAATCGCATTCAATATCAGCGCCAGTCGGAATTACCCCAGCATCGATATCCGTGCCCATAATTTTTAAGACACCAATAAACCGATTATCCGTAATAGGTGACTGTATTTCTCCTTCCCATAGTTTAATATTAATAGATTCGTTACTCCCAGCCGTTAGTGTTTGGCCTGCTTTAAAGGTTATGGTTCCTTTTTTAGGCAATGCATCGCCTTCCTTGATAAGAAATTCTAAAACTGGCGTGCCGCCGAGTTTATCGATTACTTCTACTCCAATAGAATGCGATGCAGGAATAGCCCCAATAGTTGCTAGGGTTTTGGTGATGGTAATTGTTTTTGTTCCGATAGCTTTTTCATGTCCGTATTCATCAAAAACTTTAATGGAAAAACGATTTTCACCGTTTTGAGTTAATGGCAATTCAATCACCAAATTAGGTTTAATACTCGCGTTTCCAGAACTCCAGCCAGTATCAAGACTGATAAATTGAATGCTATATCCGCTCAGATCTTTATCTAGGACACACATGACTTTAGCATGACTAGCAGAAGTACGTGCAGTAAATTTGAAGGTCATATCTATATCTGTACTGACGATTTCATTTGCCGCTTTTCTATTGTGGTTTGTTGTTGACCAATCAATTGATTCAGCAAAAATACTTGCTCCTTCTGCTACTGCTGTCATAGGATTCACGTCAATATTGGCTGGAACAGATAATTCAAAAGCAACTTGGTCACGCAGAGGTTTATAATTTGTCGGCCCACCAACAAAGACGATTCTTTCAAGATCATTGGCCGAAAGGCCTGATTTTGAGAGTGTTTCACGAGTGGCCTCAATAGTTTCCATGACCAAATCAGTAATTAGTTCATTAACTTGATTTCTGGTTAAATTCAGGTCAATATAAAGTTCATTGCCAGCTTCATCTGTAGTACGGGTTTCGTTTTCGCTGAGAGCAATGGTGCTGAATTCCATGGAAGAAAGTTCAATTTTGGCCCGTTCTGTTGCCCACTGGGCGATACGGCAAAAAGTTTTATATTTGGGGTTGACAAGAAGATCGTCAGGTAATGCGAAATTATTTTTGAGCCACGGAATGACTATTTGATTAAAGATCATGCGATCAATATCACGACCGCCACACATTTCGATACCACCATGAGCAAGAAGGTTAACTTTGCCATTGATATTTTCGGCTATCGATACATCAAAAGTGCCACCACCGAGATCATAAACAAGAAAGATGCCCTCTTGTTTAGTTGTACGCATAACGCTCATAATTGCTGCAACTGGCTCTTGCATAAGAGCTACTTTACCAATTCCGGCCAGTCGTGCTGCCTGGAGAGTCGCATTTTTTTTCATTTGGTTGAACGCAGCCGGAACAGTAATAACTGTAGCAGTATCCGGATCATTGCGGATTTCTTCAGGTAAATATCCATAGAGCACTTTCAAAATCTCAGCACTGCATTCTTCTGGTGATAGGCTAAGATTTGCCGCCTCTAGTGTGATTTTAGTACTTGTACCCATAAAACGCTTAAATAACATGGCTGAATTATTGGGACTATACGGAGCCTGATTGTAGGCTTTCATCCCATAATATTTATTTCCGCGTTTATCTACATATATGACGGAAGGAGTGACATCCATTTGTTCAGGACTTTTCCAAACACGTACTGATTGCCCGTCATATGAACAAATTGCACTATTCGTTGTCCCTAAATCAATTCCGATATAATGTTTCATTTATCGATCCTCCCCAATATAGCCGTGCCAGTTTTATATACAATATCCCCCTGCATAATAATTGGCTCAATCATTTGCGCGATATAAAGTTCATCATCTATACCAAAATCATCAATATTTAAAGGGGTAACAGCCATTCCCGGATCATAAGGTTGTCCTTCCATATTAATAATTCGCAAATTCGCTTCAGTCAGTGCTTTAGTGACTCTTTTGACAAACCAGGCAAATTGACTTTGGTATTTGACTTGGTCTTCGATAGCCAATTTGCTAATTGCTTTTTCAAATACTCGCTGAAATCTAAAAAGTTCTAAGGCGATTGAACATAGGCTGTTTTGTAAATTTTGAAGTGTATCATCCATTTTTAGCTACCTCTATTTAGTTATCATAAAATGTTTTGCAAAAACAAAACTTCAGCTTTATCAATTGCTTGTCTCTTATTTATTCTGGCAAACAAATTTGACAAGGAGTATATTTGCCAGAATCGATATCTTCTTGAGTGAGTCTCCGGACATTATCTTTATCCTTTATCGTAATACAATCTTTTTCATGGTAGCGTTCTCCACTAGCAGTAACATAGTATTCACCATAATATGAGTTCTCTAGCGTAACTTGATGTATGATAACCATGGCAATAACGGCAATCATGATGATTACTAAACTTACTATGATAGGGGATTTATGTACGGAAGACCACTTTTTTAGTTTATAGCTTACTGGAGGATGCAATAAATAATGAGCAAATTCGTTAGCAGCTACTTCTTCTTGAACACTAGTCTGATGAACCCCATTTTTCAAATGTCCACATCTAATATGTCCCAACTCATGTGCAAGAGCATATAGTTTATCTTCAGCATCCATCTTTTCGTTTATGAAAATTAGTTTTATATTTTTATTCAAGAAAGTAAATGTCTTTCCTGCTTCGATTAATTTTCTTATCGATAATTCATCTATAAGTTTTGTGAAACCAGGGGAATTATCGTGAGGATTGTAATCAATAAGCTCAAATCCTTCATCTTCAGCAATAAAGGCAAGGTTGTCCAAAGTGGGTGTGGATAACTGATATTTTTTTAATGTGGCTAAAGCTTTGTCTTTGGCTATAGAATGCTTATCTATTTTTAAGCACCTCCTTTATAAGAGCTTTAATATGTTCTGTATCAATATCTTCTTTACTGACGCAGGCATAACCAACGCCATTAAATTCTTTTACTACCGGATCATTGTTTGAATTTATGCACCGTTCATATTCAACGTTTAGAACAGTCTTAACAGTATGCAGTCCTTGCTGATCGAGTTTTGTCAATTTGGAATAGATATCATGGAACTGATCATTGAAAACAACAATATCACTGTCTATAGCTTGCTTGATATTTAAAAGTTTGCATATTTTAACCACTGTTTCATAAGAAGTTCCCCCCACACCTTTGGCAAGGGCATTGGATAACGTGCTATATGGTATCCCACTGACTTCGGAAAACTTACGTATGCTTTTATATTGCTGTTTTATTTCATTTTTAATAAGTTCAGTAATGCTATCCATAATTAATGACTCCTTAATGTTGCATATATACATTTTATTACCAAATTTGATATTTTTCAACTATAAATTAACCAAATTTGGTTGCAATCGACAATGTTTTTATATATAATACATTTGCACCCAACAAATTAATAGATCGCTATCAATATCTTGAAAAGATTTATCATAATAAATTAGATAAATTTTACAGACATTAGCAAAGATTGTCAAAAATATTTATTTACGTTATACTTTATCCATAAATGAAATGATATTTTTATGATTTTTTATAGACATAAATGATCAAAAAGATTTATCATTTATTGTAAAAATGGGTGTCACAAGTACTGATAATATAACAAATCCCTGTAAAGTTAGAAATTTATCAATGGATTATTTTGCTTTATGGTGCTACCGTTTTGACGGATAACAGCTAAGCAGTGGCAGATTAGAGTAACTAATAAGGAGAATAGTATATGGGGACAAAGAAAAAATTAATCTTTTTTCTGAAGGAAGCAGCGTATTTGATTTTACCTACCATTTTAGTCACTTTGCTCAAAACGGTGTTTAATGTTCAACCTGGAGCGATACTATGGATTCTTATCTATAGCCCTTTTATATATCTGCTTTTTAAGGACAAACGCCAATATCAACAAAATAGATTTTTTCAGTATAATCAATGGGAATTTGGGATAACAGAAAGGCAAAAAATATTTGTCGCTAATATCAATACTGTTTATTTAGAGCAAATAAACAACTTTCAAAAAAAATATGGCCAGTTTAATTCATCAAACACTTGGGTATATTTATGGGCGGCTTATATCTGGGTCAATGCTGGCAAAATAAAAGAATATGGCCTCTATAATGCCACAATAAAGGCACTGAATGACAAACTTTTAGACTCAGGGATAAAATCTTCTGAACAGATATTGGATTGTCTTATTAAATACTGGAAAGAATTGGATCATAAATTTACATCCATAAACACTTGTGGTCAAGAAGCCTTCGCCAAATATCTAACAAATAGGCTTTATATAACGGTCAGACCAGAGCTAACAACGCCGGTACTTAAAGCGATTGATGCAGCGTCCTGCTCTACCGACCAGCTGCTCGCTGACGCAGAACGAGAAGGGATCATCTGTCGGGAAACTTCACAAAAAAAGGAACTAGCTAGTGCCATCAATTCTACTTTTCTGGATACTATCGCTCAGATTAAAATCAAGCATGGAGCATTTCATGCCAACGGTGTATCAACTAAGATTTATGCAGTCTTTCTATGGGCTAACGCAGCTCAGCTATATGAGCATCATCTATTTAAGCTAATGTTAGACGATCTACCGCAACAACTCAACATCACCAAAAACAATGATAAAATCGTCAAGCTTTTCCAGGAGATTGAATCCTTCTATAAGGAGTTAAATCAAAATTACTCCCTAAGCTCGGATTTTGAGATTGACAGGCTATGTAAATTCATTTTGGTCATGGCTTATGAAAAATTCACCACCATTCCTGCCGATAAATTTCACGATTATCTATATGATGTGCTCTCTCGTACCCGTCAGATTTTGTTAGAAGACGAACCAATAAAACACGTCTCCACTACAGGGACAAGTGGATTGACCCAAACCACTAGCCAACCCATAGTCAGTCTTCCTCATATCACCTTTGGCTCAGTTGAGTCACCATCAGCATCCTCCCCTGAAGATACTGTCATCATCGATAATAACAGCGATCAACATAATACAGAACCAACGGCTGCTGCTCCGTCTGATCCAGAGATAAGCATTGTTGCTGATACCCATTCCAATCAGCAGAATGAAGAACAAGCTAATAATGAGAAGCAGGAAACACAAACGAATCAAGTTAATAGATCTAACGGGACAACCTCCTCCGAACACAGCCGGGTCGGTAAGTTTTGCAGGCATTGCGGCAGTATGATCGATCCTGAGACTAAAAAATGTACTGGTTGCGGCAAACAGTATTTTCATTTACCAAAAATAAAAAAGCAAGCATTATTGATAACGCTTGCTACAGTCTTGCTCCTAGCATTAATCGGACTAAATATTTATCAATATATTGACAATAAAAACACCCAATCTTTATTGCAAAATCAGTTAAATGCAGCCAATCAACAACTATCCAATACGCAAGAATTAATATCATCTTGGCGGAATGAATATCACTTCTATCACGATAACGCCGTTATCGTACAAAGTGGCGATACCAATTATCATAAATATGGCTGCGGGAACCTATACATGTTCGATGAAAATGGCAATATTGATTACATGGGAATTGCTAGGGAGCAAAAAGATATCGCCAATATGAATTTACGTATCTATAGCATAGATACAGCAGAATCAAACGGTTATGATCCCTGCCCTGTATGTTACGACATATCCAGCGATTTTGACGAATGGCTTGCAAAGAAAAAACAACAATATTATTCTCAAAACCCTTGAATACAAATAAATAATTATCGCGTTACACTAACTAAAGGGAGTCCCCGCATGAAAGTAATGCACCTACATAGGCTACACCACACATAAGGAGGGGTTAGTCTATGGGTGGGTACTTATCTCCGCATATGCAGGGGTGATCCTAGCTTTGTCGAATATCGCGTTGATAATTTTTACCAAAAAGTGGGAAAGGAAACTGGCAAAAACTATTGGGCTGGTGTACCTATATAGGCACATTAATTATAATTACTCCATTTTTTATCTTATTAAAATAAAAAAATTTAAAGCAGGGTACTATTTTAATATTTTCGTTAACTTTGAGTTACACTTATCAATACCTACTTATTAACTATCTCCATTTCCAGCGCATTCCCTCAAAAAGCCAATAAAAAAAACTGCCGGCTAGGGCAGTAGGATTTTCGTATTTGGTCCCTCAGGGGTTACTCATTTACTACCGAGAGCATTGCCCGGTGAGGGATATCGCCAACGCCATCAAGCACTAAGCGCGGACAATAGGGATAATTCTCAATATCTTTCTCCGCAGTTACGCCGGAGAGGACCAGTACCGTATCCAGACCGCTTTCGATACCAGCGATGATATCAGTATCCATGCGGTCACCGATGATCGCCGCATCCTGGGAATGCACACCCAGCATCTATAATAACAATATAGGTAGTTTATTTTTCAATAGAAAGCACTGCATAATATATTAATAGGTTATTCTTTAACCTTATCTTTAGCCATTTTTTCTAAAAGTTCCCACTCTTTAGTACTTAAATTAATAAGCATATTGATAAACCGCTTTTTAAATGTATCAGATTCATTACTAAAAACATCATCAATAAACTGGGCAATCTCTTTATCTCTACTTAATTCGAGATACATATTTCCTTCTCCAGTACGTAACCAATTCTCGCTAACATGAAATTCACGACAAATAAGAGAGATAACTGCATCAATCGGCTCCCCACGACCAGTTTCATATTTTGCAATTGTATTACGTTTAATTTTTAATCTATCAGCAAATGCTTGCTGCGTAAGCCCTAAATCTTTACGCAGTTTTTTTATGCGCTCATTCATTATGATATTCCTCCTTGATAAAAAACTTTATCATAAAAATGTTTTTACGTCAACAAATCAATACTTGACTTATGTGATTTTATGACATATAATTTATAACAAAAGAACAAAAAATATTTTAATAGGTGAAAATTAATGAATACAAAAGATAAAGAAATATTAAATACTTTTAAAAATACTATTC
>CALYAP010000020.1 GCA_944393575.1 uncultured Clostridia bacterium | reverse complement strand
CCAGGAGCAAACATCAAGGGTTTGACGGCCAATCGACCCACTAGCTCCCAGTAACGATATTTTTTTCATCTTAATAAATCACCTAAAGCACAGCTTATAATCCATCATTCTTGCGGTGGTTGTTGATTATCTATTTTCTCTATTTTATTCCTTTTAAAGCTTAATTTTTTTGTTTTAGGTTTCTCATTATTATCATCCGGACCTTGATTATTTGGGTCAAGAATGATTCTTTGCCTCCGAGCTTTCAACATTGCCAAAATAACAGCCAGAACAATGGGACCTAAGATCAAACCAATCAAACCAAATAATTTCATGCCTATAAAGATAGCGGCCAAGGCTGCCAAAGGATGCAGCCCTACTCTGTCGCCAACAATCTTTGGCTCCAAAATATAGCGGGTAACAGAAACAATGACATAAATAATCAAAAGGCCTATGCCAAAGCCAATATCTCCCACAATAAAGGACCAAACAGCCCAAGGGATAATTAAAGTTCCTGGACCCAAAACAGGGATAATATCCATCACTCCGGTGAAAAGTCCCATAGCCAAGGGGCTTTCAGCACCGATGATGGTAAAACCTACAGTACAAATAACAAAAGAAATAGTGATCAAAATCAGTTGAGCCCTGATATACTGGCCGATAACATTAGAAAAATTATCATAGGTCACCACTGCCCTATTACGGAACTTGACCGGTAAGGCATTACAGATAACTTTTTTGACTTTCTCCTCATCACGGCACCAATAGAAAACCGCGACCAAGGTAACAAGAACAAGGACAATAGCTTCCGGGGTAGCGCTCACTACTGACCAAATGATATTAACACCCTGGGTAGCCCAGCTGACCACCTGATCTTTAAGTTGTTCCAAATATACATTAATCTGCTCGAAATCGATATTTAATTTACTGAAAAGATCATTGATAAAATCGCTAATATCTTGGGCTTGAATATCCAGAGATCCCACATAATGCGCCAGTCCAGTAAGGACATCTGCCAAGACCGATATGACCAGTACAATCAGTAAACTAACAATACCGAAAAAGATCAGCATTATCAACAGTACAGATAATGTCGGTGGAAAGTGCAGTTTTTTGACCAAAACATCATTGAGAGGCCTGGTGATGATCGCTGCCAGCCAAGCAATAGCAAAAGGTGTGATAAGCACACCAATAAAGCGAAAAATCACTCCTAGCTCAGGAAAAACTTTCTCAAAAAAGACAGCAAAAGCAGCGCCAGCTACCAAAATAATGGTAACGATCAATAAATAGCGAACCAATGAATCTTTATCGGTTTTTAGCATAATACCTCCACTCAAAGGCTGCCCCTAACAATAGACTCTTTAGCGTATGATTAATAATAACAGATACATGAAGGGAGATGTAAGTAATAAGCTGTCGAAACGATCTAAAACTCCGCCATGACCAGGAAAAATTTTCCCGCTATCCTTGACTCCAGCCAGCCGTTTGACCTTACTCTCCAACAGATCCCCGAGTTGACCCAAAAGAGAAATAAAAAGAGGAATTAGCAAAGAGGCGATAAAGCCTGCTTTCATAAAGATGAGCCCGTAAATGAGACCTACAAGCAATCCGCCTAATAGCCCCGCGATAAAACCCTCTATCGTTTTGTTAGGGCTAATAGTTGGGGCAAGCTTAGTTCTGCCTATCCGTCGACCAACCTCATAGGCTGCGATATCAGTGGCCCAAACGATCAGCAATAGCCACAGAGCGCCACCCAACACTCTGGTACCAAAGAAGGATAACATACCTAGAGCGATATAGCCAAATCCTAATATAAGCCATACTGGAGAAGAAACCGGATGCATACGCTGAACCAATTGGAAATATTCAGCTACGCCGACAATGCCCAGCAGGATCATCAGCACACCCAGCCACCATCCGCCTAAATAGACCAATACCAAAAAGATCGGGACACAAATAATAGCAGTAATAACTCTTTTTCTTTGTTCCATAAACATCAATCCTTTGCTATTTGTTCCTGCGTTTTGCCAAAGCGCCGTTTCCTTCCCTGATAATCAAGCAATGCGGTCAACAAATCCCGTTTTGTGAAGTCTGGCCACAGCGTTTTAGTAAAATACAGCTCAGCATAAGCACTTTGCCAAAGCAAAAAATTACTAATTCTGCTCTCCCCTGAGGGACGAATGATTAAGTCAGGATCAGGCTTCCCAGAGGTATCAAGGCAATCTGCCACCAGCTGCTCATCAATATCTGTAGACGATAATTTATCTTTATCAATCATTGAGGATATTTTCCGAATAGCACGTACTAGTTCATCCCTGCCGCCGTAATTAACAGCAATATTGAGAAGCATCTTATCATTAGCAGCAGTAGCCGCTTGCGCCTCGGCCAAGGCCTTACGAACAGGATCAGGAAGACCTGTTCTGTCTCCCAAAAAGCCTAAGCGGATATTCTGCCGGTTCATCAAGGCTACTTCATTATGCAGATACTCGATAAACAAACGCATCAAAAAACGAACCTCTTCCATTGGCCTCAGCCAGTTTTCTGTAGAAAAGGCATAAACGCTTAATACCGGCAGCTCGATCTCCCTACAGATCTCCACAGTACGACGTAGAGCCTCAGCTCCCGCCTTATGTCCCGCAGTACGAGGCAGGTTTCTAGCTGATGCCCACCGTCCATTACCATCCATGATAATGGCAATATGCGCTGGCATCTTGGAAGAATCGATCTTAGCTAAAAGGTCTTGATATTGCTCTGCTTGAGCCATAATACCCCCTATGGCAAATACTATCTTAGTTTATATTATCTCATATATTATGCAATTCTACAATAAGCAAAAGCTTAAATACTAATTAAATCACTATTAAGAGTTTCTTAACCTGCGCCTTTATGCATTTTATCTTAAAAATATCAGCTATTCTTCATAAACTTCACTTTTCGTAATGTTGTTCATACTCCAAAGCGATAACACAAAACTGTAAACAAACTCTTCCTACCCCTAAGCTTTATTCTATGCAAATAATAAAGATCTACGCATCAGACGAAGAATACTTTTAAATTCATGTCCAGCTTTAGATATTTAAGCACAAAAATGAGCTATAGCCGAAAGGCTATAGCTCATTTTGTATAATTGCTGCAACGAATATTAATCGTCTTCTTCAGCAAATCCCGGGAAGCATAAGTAGTTATTTCTCAATAATAGCTCCGCTCGGGCAAGCGTCTACGCAAGAACCGCATTCAACGCACTGATCGGTGATAACATAGATATCGCCCTCTTTAATAGCATCAGAAGGGCATTCAGCAGCGCAGGAACCGCATGCTACGCAATCTTCAGTAATAACATATGCCATTTTTCGTACACCTCCTTGAAAGTGTTTAGCTTAGAGTATATGAGATGAAGCCTCCGGCAGCAATGCCACCATAAAGGTCATACCTCCATGATTTCCTTTTCCTTATCCGCGAGGATCTCATCGATCCGCTTAATAAACTTATCAGTCAATTTCTGGGCATCATCAAGGCCTTTTTTAGATTCATCTTCAGAACATTCTTTAGCTTTTTCCAAGGCCTTGATATCATCATTGACATCTCTGCGGATATTACGGACAGCTACTTTTGATTCTTCAGCTTTCTTGGCGCATTGTTTGACCATATCCCGACGTCTTTCTTCGGTCAACTGAGGGATGTTCAAACGGATCACAGCACCATCATTAGCTGGAGTAATACCTAAATCAGATTTCAGAATAGCCTTTTCAATGGCTCCTAAATTATTCTTGTCCCAAGGCTGAATCAAAATCATCCGCGGCTCTGGACAGGAAATATTAGCAGTCTGATTGACCGGAGTGGGAGTGCCATAATAATCCACCATGATACGGTCAAGCAGAGCAGGAGTAGCCCGACCTGCACGTAGAGATGCAAAATCACTAATGAGAATCTTCTCTACCTTCCCCATTCTTGTTTCGGCGTCTGCTAAGATGTCTTTAATCATTGACTGCACCTCCCAAATAAGTTCCGATATCCTCACCAAGGACGGCTTTTACCATATTCCCCTCCACATTGATATTAAAAACTACCAGAGGAATATTATTATCCTTACACAATGACGCAGCCGTGGAATCCATCACTTGCAATTCGCGATTAAGCACTTCCATATAAGTCAGATGGTGGAAACGCTGGGCATGAGGATTAGTCCGTGGATCCGCATCATAAACACCATCCACCTTTTTAGCCATTAGGATAACTTCCGCATGGATCTCCGCAGCACGTAAGGCAGCGGCAGTATCAGTGGAAAAATAGGGGTTACCGGTACCGGCAGCAAAAATCACTACCCTACCCTTTTCCAGGTGGCGTACTGCTCTAAGCCGAATATAGGGCTCAGAGACGGCCTTGATCTCGATCGCACTCTGAACCCGGCAATCGACGCCACACTGCTCAATGGCATCAGCCAGAGCCAGGGCATTGATGATCGTGGCCATCATGCCCATATAGTCGGCAGTAGCACGATCCATGCCTCCTTCGCTACCAGTGATACCACGCCAGATATTGCCTCCGCCAACCACTATCGCTACCTCCACCCCCAAGGAGTGGATCTCAGCGATCTCGCTAGCCATCCGTTTGAGCACTGGATAGTTAAGGCCAGACTGTTGGTCGCCGGCCAAGCTTTCACCACTGATCTTAAGAACTATTCTCTGATATTTTGGCGTTGGAGCGGACATAGTACCTCTTTCCGCAATGCCGCCAAATTAGTTTTGGCCACCTTGCATAGCCGCGACTTCTTCAGCGAGATTGCTCTCTTTTTTCTCAATACCCTCGCCTACGACGAAACGGGCAAAACGGCGAATGCTAATGTTTTCGCCGATTTTAGCAATCTTTGATGTCAGATATTTATCTACGGTCAGATCATTATCCTTAATATAAACCTGCTCCATCAAGCAAACTTCTTTATAAAATTTCTCGATACGTCCTTCAACGATCTTATCCAAAATCTTTTCTGGTTTGCCATCATTGATAGCCTGTTGACGGGCAATATGACGTTCTCTCTCCAGAACATGCTCGGGAACTTCTTCCCTGCGGACGTATTCAGGGCTAGCAGCAGCGATCTGCATAGCGATATCACGACAGAAAGCCTTGAACTCATCAGTTTTGGCCACGAAATCGGTCTCGCAGTTGACCTCTACCAAAACGCCAATACGACCGCCGCCATGAATATAGGCTTCAACGATACCTTCGGCAGCAATACGGCCAGCTTTCTTAGCAGCAGCAGCCAAACCTTTTTCACGCAAAAGGTCAATTGCTTTTTCCATATCACCATCAGCTTCGGTAAGTGCTTTTTTACAATCCATCATACCGGCGCCGGTTCTTTCACGCAAATCTTTAACATCTTGAGCACTAATCATTGCTAATTTCCTCCTTTGCAGCCTCTTGCTCGCTAGCATTCTCTGTTGCTGCCTCTTCAGCAGGCTCTACATCAGCTGCTTCTGCTGCCGCAGCAGCTTCTTGCTCAGCAGCATCGATACCCTGTCTGCCTTCAATGATCGCATCAGCCATTTTGGAAGCAAGCAGCTTGACCGCACGGATAGCGTCATCATTACCAGGGATAACATAATCTACTTCGTCAGGATCGCAGTTAGTATCAACAATAGCCACGATCGGAATCTTTAACAAACGCGCCTCGGCAACAGCGATTCTTTCCTTGCGTGGGTCAACCACGAAAAGAGCACCAGGGAGATTTCCCATGTCCTTGATACCGCCAAGGAAGCGTTCCAATTTTTCTTTTTTAACTTTCAGTCCAGCAACTTCTTTTTTGGGCAAAACTTCAAAGGTGCCGTCCTCTTCCATTCTTTCTAAGGAACGGAGATATTCTATACGGCTTTGGATGGTTTTGAAATTAGTCAGCATGCCTCCCAGCCAACGTTCATTAACATAGAACTGTCCGCAGCGGAGAGCTTCTTCTTTGATAGAATCCTGAGCTTGTTTTTTGGTGCCGACAAAAAGAACGCTTTTGCCAGACTCGGCAACGCTTTTAATGAAAGCATAAGCCTCATCAACCTTATGCACGGTTTTCTGCAGGTCGATGATATAGATTCCATTTCTTTCAGTGAAGATGTACTTGGCCATCTTCGGGTTCCAACGGCGAGTCTGGTGACCAAAATGCACACCAGCCTCTAACAACTGCTTCATAGATATTACTGCCATTTTCTTTCCTCCTATTTTATTTTTGTTATTTCCCTCCGGTATTTCCAAGCCCGCTCACCTGGGTTTCAATAAACCAGGCACTTGAACGGTCAATCCGTACCGTGTGTAATAACAACTCGCATAGAATATTCCTCTATGCCACTAGTAAACATACCACACAATAGATAAGAATGCAAGCATTTTTTACACATTATTCTATATTCAGAATAATTAATTAAGGACGGTTAACAAAACCGCCCTTAATACCCCTAAAACGACACAAACGCTTATAATATTTATAAAATAAACCGGCTCAAATCCTCATCCTGAACAATGTCCTTGAGCTTACTCTCAATATATTGCCGGTCAATGATCACCTTACCGCTAACAGCCTCCGGTGCATCATAAAGAAGATCCTCAAGCACTTTTTCCAGGATGGTATGCAGACGCCGGGCGCCGATATTCTCTGTGTTCTCATTGACCCGGTCAGCGATTTCTGCCAGTGCATCGATACCTTCGTCAGTGAATTCAGCATCAACGCCATCTACAGAGAGCAGAGCCAAATACTGCTCAATCAGCGAATGCTCTGGTTCCAGCAGAATTCGGCGGAGATCATCACGAGTTAAGTTTTCCAAATTAACTCTGATGGGGAAACGGCCTTGTAATTCTGGAATCAGATCTGAGGGCTTGGACATGGAGAAAGCACCGGCAGCAATAAAGAGGATAAAATCACTCTTGACCGGGCCATATTTAGTCTGTACAGTACAGCCTTCAACTATCGGCAAGATATCACGCTGAACGCCGGCACGGGAAACATCTGGACCATGGCCGCCTTCACCACCGGCAATTTTATCCAATTCATCGAGGAAAACGATGCCGCTTTGTTCGGCGCGCTCCACACCTAAAGCATTGACTTCATCACTATCGATCAGTTTATCTGCTTCTTCCTGAGTAAGGATACGCCGGGCTTCAGCAATGGTGACTTTGCGTTTCTTCATCTTTTTCGGCATGATATTACCCAAGATGGCGGACATATCAATCCCCATGCTTTCGGCTCCAGTCATCTGCGGGGCTGCTTCCTCTACCTCGATCTCGATAATTTCTTTATCGAGATTGCCTTTACTGAGCTGATCGCGCAACCATACCCTACGGCGGCGGATTTCTTCGGTCTTACTTTTGGCTTCTTCACTCTGGTCTTCTTTGGGTTCATTGACCGGGCCACCAAAAATATTGCCGATAGCGGCCCCCATCTTGGCGGTGCGTGGCAGCGGTTGCAGCATATCAAGGATACGTAGCTCAGCAGCTTGTTTGGCCTGGTCTTCTACTTCAGCAACTTTTTCTGCTTTGACCAGACGGATCGAAGTCTCAACCAGGTCACGGATAATTGATTCCACATCACGTCCGACATAACCGACTTCAGTGAATTTGGTAGCTTCCACTTTAATGAAAGGGGCATTGACCAATTTAGCCAAACGCCGGGCAATCTCTGTTTTACCTACGCCGGTTGGGCCAATCATAATGATATTTTTAGGCAGGATCTCCTCCCGCATCTTCTCATCTAGCTGCTGCCGGCGGTAACGGTTGCGGACTACCACTGCGACACAGCGCTTAGCCTCTTCTTGGCCAACAATATGCTTATCTAACTCAGCAACTATCTCCCGAGGGGTCAGCTCCTTAGCTTTGGGCAGCTGCTGTTTTTGCTCTTGATCGTTATGCAAATATTCTTCCATAATTATCCTCCTTAGTTGATTTTCTTTTAGTCATTAGTTTCATCCAGCTCTAAAACGCTGACATTATGATTAGTATAGACGCAGATATCTGCTGCAATATGAATTGATTTCTCAGCGATCTCAGCAGCACTCATCTCCGGACAAGCGGAGTTCAAGGCTCTCGCTGCTGCTAAGGCATAGTTACCGCCACTGCCGATAGTTGCGATATCATCATCAGGCTCGATCACCTCTCCATTGCCGGAAATAACTAAGAGCTTATCCAAAGAAGCTACTATCAGCAATGCTTCCAGATTACGCAAATACTTATCAGTACGCCACTCCTTAGCCAGTGCTACAGCAGCACGCTCTAGATTGCCCCGGCTTTCCTCCAGCCGCCCCTCAAATTTCTCAAAAAGGGTGAAGGCATCTGCTACGCTGCCGGCAAACCCAGCCACCACATTATCATGATAAAGACGGCGGACCTTCCGTGCTCCCTGTTTCATTATCGTTGATTCGCCAAGCGTAACCTGTCCATCGCCGGCAATAGCTGTTTTACCATTTTTTCTGATACCGATTATCGTTGTTCCTCTGATCTGCATGATCATTCCTCCTTATCTGTTTTGGCTGTCATCCCAGAACGGGGATGAGTATGGTTATACACTTCTTTGATCTTACTAATCCCAACATGGGTATATTTTTGTGTAGTACCAATGCTCTCATGGCCTAATAATTCCTGGATAGCCCGGATATCCGCACCATTATCCAGCAGATGAGTAGCAAAGCTATGGCGCAGAGCATGAGGGCTGATATGTTTCAGCTGTGCGGTCTGTTGCATATATTTATCGATCATCGCACGTACCGAACGATCTCCCAGCCGATTCCCTCTAGTATTGAGAAATAAAGGCTCGCTGGGCGCTATCGAATAACCCCGGGCTTGACGTAACTGCAAATACTTTTTGATCGAAGCAATAGCATATTCGCCTACCGGCTGCAAACGTTCTTTGCTACCTTTCCCCATTACCATCGCGTATCCCTGCTTAAGATCAAGCTGACCAATATTCAGGCTCACACACTCGCTGACACGCAGCCCGGCAGAATAAAGCAGCTCCAAAACTGCCCTATCCCTAGCGCCCAGATAATCATCAGCAGGGGCATTGAGCAGCGCATCTAATTCGTCATAGTAAAGAAAATGCGGCAAATTTTTCTCTTTGCGTGGCAACGGTACAACTAAAAAAGGATTATCATCGACGTCGCCCTCACGGTAAAGAAACCGGTAAAATCCTCGCAAGGAGGCGATATGCCGTTCCATAGTGGTTTTCTTCAAATGGCGGCGGTCACGAAGACAGCGCACATAAGCCCGCGCATCATCAACCGTCACTGTCAGCAAGTCACAGGAGTTTTCATCGTCCGCACCCTCGTTCATGAAGGCAATAAAATCCTCGATATCCTTCTGATAAGCAGTGACAGTATTGATAGAAGCGTTGCGCTCTACTTCCAAATATCTAGTAAATCTCGCTAATAATTGATCCATATTTCAACCTAGCTCCATAGACAAGCATCAAGCATAATACAAATGATAATAAATCCCCTTCTTAGCTAGCAGTTCCTCATGGTTCCCCTCTTCAACGATACCATCTTTAGTCAGCACCCAAATAGTAGTTGCCTTCTGGACAGTTGTGAGACGGTGAGCGATAGTAAAAGTGGTGCGTCCATCAGCCAGTTTTTCCAATGAACCCTGAACTACCCGCTCGCTTTCATTATCCAGAGCGGAGGTCGCCTCATCGAGAATGATAATCGGCGGATTTTTGAGAAAGACTCGGGCAATAGATAAACGCTGCTTTTGCCCGCCGGAAAGCCGTACCCCCCGTTCGCCGATATAGGTATCATATCCATCAGGCAGCTCCATGATAAAATCATGAGCATTGGCCTGTTTAGCTGCTGCGATAATCTCGTCACGGCTGGCTCCCGGCTTGCCGTATTCAATATTATCAGCTACCGAACCAGTAAAGAGGTAGACATCCTGCTGCACAATGCCAATATTGGTGCGCAGAGAATGCAGCGTCACCTGCCGGATATCTTGATTGTCAATGAGGATACGGCCCTGGTCTACCTCATAAAAACGGGGGATAAGATTAGTCAAAGTTGTTTTTCCTGCTCCGGAAGGGCCCACCAGGGCCACATGTTCACCGGGGCGTACATGAAGCACGATGTCAGCAAGCACTTTAGTCGTACTGTCATCCGGGTAGCTAAAGCCGACATGGTCAAATTTGATATCACCTTTAACATCAGTCAGCTCAACAGCATCCGGAGCATCTTCAATATCGACTGGAGCGTCCATTAGCTCACAAAAACGCTCGATGCCGGTCATACCCCGTTGGAACTGCTCGGCAAACTCAACAATGCGGCGAATCGAAGCCAAAAGCATATTAGCATAGAGCAGATAAGCAACCAGCTCTCCTGGAGATACCTGACCATTGATCATAAACAAAGAACCAACCACCAATACCAGCAGATACATCAAGCCGTCAAAAACCTGTACTGTGGCGGTCATACCGCCCATGGCCTTGTAGATTTTCCGCCGGACGGAGAGAATCCTTTCATTGCCATTGTCAAACTTTTCTGCTTCTATCCGCTCATTAGCAAAGGATTTGACCACCCTCATGCCCAAAAGGCTATCTTCCACCTGGGCATTGACTTCACCGATCTGATTACGGGTGATTCGCCAGCCAGCCTGCATTTTCCGATTAAAGCGGTTGGCAGCCCAGGCCATCAGCGGCACAGTGATAAAAATGATTACCGTCAGCCAGAAATTCATGCCAGCCAAGATGATAAAAGAAATAACAAATTTCAAAAAAGCAATCAAAAATTCTTCTGGGCAATGATGGGCGAACTCAGTTATTTCAAAAAGATCAGAAGTGATGCGGGCCATGATCTGCCCCACTTTGGTATTGTTGAAAAAGGCAAAGGATAATTTATTCAAGTGATTAAAGAGATCCCGCCGCATATCGGTCTCGATGCGGGCGCCAACGATATGACCCACTGAGGTCATAAAATAAGTCGCAGCAGTATTGACAATCCGCAACACCAAGTACAGGGCACCTAAACGCAAAATCAGCTCCACTGTCAGCGCCTCGATATTATTAGCGCCAGTATCAGTGATAAAACTGACAATCAAAGGCAGCACGATTTCACAGACAATAGTTAAAGAAGCACAGAGCAAGTCTAAAGCGACCAGCCATTTATATTTTTTAAAATAGGGAAGAAACCGGGCAAAAAGTTCTTTGGTCTTCATCTTAGTAGAGATCCTCTTGAGCTAACTGATCTTTAAATAACGCTATTGCTTCAAGTGCTCTTTGCGCATACTTAGCGTATTTATCCTTTTTCTTCAGCTTAGTCTTTTCCGACAAAGGGACAAAAAGGCCAAAATTGATATTGCTAGGCTGAAAATTGCCGCAACCTGCCTGCAAAAAACGCAGCAAGGCTCCATGAGCCGTAGTATCAGGGAATGATGGCGGTTCTATGTCTCTAGCCAACGCAGCGGCAAAGATACCCGTCATCAGCCCAGAAGAGGCTGATTCAACATATCCTTCTACCCCACTGATCTGTCCAGCAAAAAGGATATTGGGATGGCCATGCAGACGCATCGAACTATCCAGCAGTTTAGGCGCATTGATATAAGTATTACGGTGCATTGAACCATAACGGAGGAATTCCGCCTGTTCTAGCCCTGGTATCATATGGAAGACCCTGCGCTGCTCCCCCTGGCGGAGTCTGGTCTGGAAGCCCACCATATTATATGCGCTGCCCTGCTTATTCTCCTTGCGCAACTGCACCACAGCGTAGGCTTCACCGCCACCAGGCAGCTCCAACCCTACTGGCTTCATTGGCCCAAAACGGATCGCATCTTCGCCATAACGGGCCATGCTTTCAATAGGCATACAGCCGGCAAAATGTTTTTCCTGCTCAAAATGATGGAGCGGAGTAACCTCAGCAGTTACCAGCTGTTGATAAAACTGTTGATATTGTTCTTTGTTCATGGGACAGTTCAGATAATCATAACCGTCGCCCTTACCGTAGCGCGAGGCATAAAAAGCTGTATTCATATCAATGCTGGCAGCATCGATGATCGGGGCAATGGCATCGTGAAAAAAAAGATGCTCCTCACCGCATAGGTCAGCAATGACCTCACTTAAAGCGGGAGAAGCCAGTGGGCCAGCGGCAATAATCGTTAAGCCCTCAGGGATAGCAGTAACTTCTTCTTCGCACACTGTCACCAAAGGATGATTCCGTAGTTCCTGCTCAATATAAGCCGAAAATTGCTCCCGGTCTACGGCCAAAGCCGCTCCAGCTGGCACCGACGTCGCATCCGCCGCCTGCATGACCAGTGAATCCAGCTGCCGCATCTCCTCTTTCAGCAAGCCGACCGCATTGGTTATCTGAGCTGCCCGCAGACTATTGGAACAAACCAATTCAGCAAAACCGCCGCCTTTATGAGCCGGGGTCAACTTACCGGGGCGCATTTCATATAAACGCACAGGCACCCCACGCCTAGCTAGTTGATATGCTGCTTCGGAGCC
This sequence comes from uncultured Clostridia bacterium, assembly GCA_944393575.1. GTDB lineage: Bacteria > Bacillota > Dehalobacteriia > UBA4068 > UBA4068 > HGM13862. Next base: position 6,246 of record CALYAP010000020.1, on the reverse strand, counting down.
GGCTAAGCCAGCTCCGATGATATTTACCTGTTTAATTATTTCCGCCATTAATCAATACCTGCTCCGCCAAACAAGCCTATTTCTTTTTAGCGGGGCGTCCTTTAGGTTTTTTGACTTCATTTTGTCTACTGGGGCAATCCTTGTTAGGACAGATGATTTGCTTCTCTCCTCCCCTTTGCACCCGCTCAGTAAGCTGAGTGCCGCAAACAGGGCATTTTTGATCTATCGGCATATCCCAGGAAACATATTTGCATTCCGGGTAATTATCGCAACCATAGAAAATACGGCCTGTCCTGCTTTTATGCTGCACAATATTCCCACCGCAGGCCAAACATTTCTGATTAGTCATATTGACAATGGCCTTGGTATTACGGCATTCAGGAAAGCCGGAGCAAGCCAGAAAGCGCCCGTAACGGCCCATACGGTAGACCATTGGCCTACCACATTTCTCGCAGACCTCACCACTTTGTTCCGGCTCGATAACGATCTTTTCGATCTCTTTTTCAGCAGCAGCCAATGTTTTTGAAAAAGGCCCATAAAAATCAGCAATGACCTGATGCCATTCAGCTCGGCCTTCCTCGATCTCATCCAGCTTTTCCTCCATGGAGGCGGTGAATTCGACATTAATAATATCGGTAAAATAATCTTTCATCAGCTCAACTACCAAAGAACCTAACTCTGTCGGATAGAGCTGTTTTTCTTCTCTTACTACATAACATCTAGAAAGGATGGTATCGATAATCGGCGCATAAGTAGACGGACGGCCGATCCCTAGCTCCTCCATAGTCTTGATCAAAGTAGCCTCAGTATACCGGGATGGCGGCTGAGTGAAATTCTGCTTTTGCTCCAGTTTGTTAAGCGGCAGGATCTCTCCTTCTTTAACTGGAGCTACCGCGCTCACATCCTCTTTATCGGTCTTTTTATCCTTGCCTTCATTATATACCTGCAAAAAGCTGGCAAAACGAACAATGCTGCCAGTAGCGCGAAACAGGCAATCATCTGCCTGGACGTCAACAGTAGTCTGATCCAGAATAGCTGGTGCCATTTGGCTGGCAACAAAACGTTCCCAGATCAATTTATATAATTTATATTGTTGAGGAGTCAAAAACGGTTTCAACTGAGCTGGAGTACGCTCAATAGAGGTAGGACGGATCGCTTCATGGGCGTCTTGAACTTGGCCCTTACCGCTGGTAAAAACATTTGGCTTAGCAGGCAAGAAGTTCTCTCCATATCTTTCTTTGATATATTCTCTGGCCTGAGCCTGGGCAGAATCGTTAATACGGACCGAATCGGTACGCATGTAGGAAATCAAACCGGTGATATTACCACCGACGGCAATACCTTCATAAAGCTGTTGAGCTACTTGCATGGTTTTTTTAGCTGTCATATTGAGCTTACGTGAAGCTTCCTGCTGCATCGCTGAGGTGGTAAAGGGCGGGGCCGGCATCCTTTTCTTTTCCTTAACAGTGACTGATGCTACCTGATACTGGGCATTTTGCAGCCTGGCGACCACTTCGTCTACTGCCTCTTTATTTGGCAGATGGGCTTTTTTATTCTTAATCTTGATCAGCTTAACGACCAATTCATTTTTGCCGGATTGTAAATAAGCAAAGATATTCCAATATTCTTCGGGGACAAAAGCCTTGATCTCTGCTTCTCGGTCGCAGATCAACCGCACTGCTACAGACTGGACACGTCCGGCAGAGAGTCCCTTTTTGACTTTTTTCCACAGCAGCGGGCTGATTTCATAGCCGACCAAACGGTCGAGAATACGTCGCGCCTGCTGAGCTTCTACCTTATCTATATCTATCTCGCGTGGTGCCGCCACAGCGGATTTGATTGCCTTATCAGTAATTTCGTTAAAGGTGATACGGCATTTATCATTATCTAAATGTAGGTACTCACGTAGATGCCAAGCAATGGCTTCCCCTTCACGGTCAGGGTCCGAGGCCAGGAGAATACGGTCGGCCTTTTTCGCTTCATCGCGCAGAACCTTGATCACGTCCCCCTTGCCACGAATAGTGATATAATGGGGCTCAAAATTATGCTCGATATCCACGCCCATATTGCTCTTAGGCAGATCGCGAATATGGCCCATCGATGGCTTGACCACATAATTTTTACCCAAAAAGCGCTCGATCGTTTTGGCTTTAGTGGGTGACTCGACAATAATCAGTGTCTTCATGCACTTTCTTCCTTTCGGTGCCTATAATTATAAACTAATATTGTGAGGTCTAACTGATATTTTTGACAACAGTCTGATAATATTTACCCGGCAGCTGCCTGATCAATCCTTTAACCTCTAAAATAGTCAACAATGATGCCAGCTGGGCAGTTGTTAACCCCAGTTCGCTCATTGCCACTAATTGATCGAATTGGTACGGTGTTTGAAGGATCGTTAGTAATTTTTTCTCCTCTTCATTGTTTTTATCCATAGCAGGAGCTTGAGAATTTACCGATGGGCTATGGCTTGTCCACCGTTTCATCGGGCTATCCATATAGCGGCGCCAAATGTCCTCAGCACAGGTAGCCATAACCATGCTGGGACATTCACGAATCAGTTGGTTGGTACCTTTGCTATACTGGCTAGTAATTGGCCCAGGAACCGCAAACACATCTTTCCCCTGTTCTAAAGCATGATTGACCGTATGCATGGTGCCGCTATTCAAGGCAGCCTCGATCACCACCACGCCTTTAGCTAAGCCGCTGATAATACGGTTGCGGCGAGGAAAATTTTGTGCCAAAGCAGCCATACCTAAAGAGAATTCACTGACCACAGCACCATTATCACAGATATCATAATAAAGTCTTTCATTCTCACGGGGATAGATGACATCGATACCGCTACCTAATACCGCCAAAGTCTTGCCACCAGCAGACAAAGCACCCCGGTGGCAGATACTATCGATACCCCGAGCCATGCCGCTAATAATCCAAATCCCCTGATAAGCCAAATCACGGGAAAAGATCTCCGCTACCTGATGGCCATATGGTGTAGCGCGGCGCGAACCGATCAGCGCTAAGGCCAAATCAGTGGCGGATGGCAATGTCCCGCGATAAAACAAGACCAAAGGAGGGTCAAAAATATCTGTTAAAGGCTGCGGATAATCATCAGCGCCTAACCAGGTTAGACCACAGCCGGAAGCCAAATAATCGCTATATAGCTTTACGGGGTCAATAGTATGGTGCTGCCGCAGCAGATCGCCCTTGAGTTTAGGCGTCATACGTATCAGCTGCTCCCATTGCTGCGGGTTTTGCCAAGCAGCAGCCGCATCACCGCCAAAGCCGTTGAGGATTCGCAGGATAGTGCTACTATTCAGTTTATAGAGAGCATTGAAGGCCAGATAATAGCCAACCTGCGTTTCCATTGCTATCAACTCCTCAAAGGTTATTTTTTACCCTTAAAGCCGCCTTGAGCAAGAATATTAGAGGTATAAACAGTAGTTAGCCGCTCCTGTACTCGTTTGCGTTCCAAGGCTAGGCGGATTAGTCTTTCTACTAGCTCGGAAAAAGGGATACCTGATGGTTCGAAAAGGTAAAAGGATAAGGAGCCGGGGATGGTATTGAGTTCATTAATATAAATATCACCAGATGCTGCATCGAGCAAAAAATCAACCCGGCAAACGCCATGACAATCCATGGCAGTAAATGCTCTTGCAGCGTAGTCCTTGATTTTAGCAGTCAGCTCCGGCTCATCTTCCAGCAAACGCCGTTTAGCTCCGCTCATACCCTTGCTAGATGAAGCCAAATATTTATCGGCAAAGGAGAGGATATCATCACAGGCCTTGGGCTCCTCACACATTGAAGTGATCAGATCCCCTGGCGCGCCAAGCACCGCGCAATTGATCTCTCGCAACGGCGTAACCGCTTTTTCCGCAATCATCCGAGTACTAAAAGAAAAAGCCAGCTCCACTGCATCTCTTAGTTGTTCATGGCTAGTAACCATGGTGATGCCGATCGAGGACCCCAAGTTAGCTGGCTTAATGACCAAGGGATAAGCAAAAGCATCCTCGATATCAGCCAACAAAGCCTCCTCATCTTCCTGCCATTGGAACAAAGCATACGCCCGGTAATCTACTACCGGCAACCCAGCCTCGCGGAGGACTCCCTTCATCATGATCTTATCCATGCCCACAGCCGAGCCTAATACCCCGGGGCCGGCATAAGGAATCCCTGCCGTTTCCAACAATCCCTGCAAACAGCCATCCTCAACACTGGTTCCATGGACAACTGGCAAAATAACATCAATACGCTCACTCCAAGGCTTTTTGAAAAGGCCACTCTCGCGGGTAAAGATCTCTTTTTTGCCGTAATTAGCAGAAATCTCTATTGGTATTGCCTGCTTCAATAGCTGAGACATGTTTTTAAAAGCATTAAGATCGAGGAGAATATCTCCGCTATACCATTGCCCTTCCTTGGAAATATAGATCGGAACCGCATGATATTTATCCGCATTCATCGCCGCAATAGCCTGATGTGCGGAAATGATCGATACCTCATGCTCTACTGATCTTCCGCCGAAGATGACCCCGACGTTTATTTTCATTTGTTCGCTCATTGTATCCCACCCTATTCGTTATAAGTGTCTGGTAAATCATTCTCAAACAGCACCACTGACGCTGGTTCAACTATTTTGGCTAACTGGCTGCGCGCTTCATTAAGGTCGGCAGCTACAAAAAGCTGTTCTAGCGGATAATTGGCAGCTATCACCCCATCATAGAGGGGTTTACTATGCTTTTTGCCAACCAGGATAATATAATCACAAACTTGGGCCATCTGGCCCCCAAATTCAAAATTGAGCTGGTATTCGCGTTCTCCCAACTCTACCATGCCTGGAGTAATGATGATTTTCTTGCCTTCACCAAATGCCGCTAATACCTCTAAGGCAGCAGCAGCACCAGCCGGGTTAGAATTAAATGCGTCATCAATGATAAAATAATCTCCAGCCGGACGCAACTGCAAACGATGTTCGATCGGTGGCAAGGCTTTAACTGCCCGCTGCATCTGACGGACACTAACGCCTAGTTGATCGGCCACTGCTAACGCAGCGAGAATATTGCTTACCATATGAACGCCCAGCAAGGAGGAAGAAAACTCTGCCGTTAACTCCTGGTGATGCAGAGTAAATGATACCCCTTTGGCATCATAACGGATATCATCTGCCCAATAATCATTATCTGACTGTAAACCATAACGTACTACCTGGCAATGGGCACGATTCAGATTGGCGGCAATATAAGGATTATCTCCATTGACTACCGCCAGACCATCAGCAGGCAGGCTATCTATCAGCTCAAATTTAGTATCGATGATGGTCTCAATATTGCCAAAAGTCTCTAAATGCTGCTCACCAATCGAGGTCAAAACGCCAATCGTGGGGTGGACTAGTTGGCAGAGCTCATCAATATCCCCCTTTTGTTTAGCGCCCATCTCGCAAACAAAGACCTCATCTACCGGCGTAAGCATTTCTCTGATCGTCCTAGTAATACCCATGGGCGTATTATAGCTGGCCGGGGTAGCTAAAGTCTGATACTTCTCTCCCAGAACACCAGCGATGATCAGTTTGGTACTAGTCTTGCCATAGCTGCCGGTAATACCGATCCGGGTCAGTCCAGGCATAGCGGCGATTTTATTGGCAGCATCATGCAAATAACTATTATTGATGGCCTGTTCCACCGGTGCCAGCAATACGCTAGCCATCAGCATATACAGCCTGGACAGTACGCAGGCAACTACAATGAGCAGCGCTTGCAACCGTGGCAGCGGTATCAGCCAGATAACAGCGACAACGATAATAGCTATCACTGACGAGAGCAAATATAGGCGTTTAGCCCGAGCAGTAAATACTAAAGGTTTTTTATCCTTGGCTGGGCGGGGAAAATAAACTGCCAACAAAATAATAAAGACAACTATCAGTGAAATAGACAATGCCAACTGACTAATAAAAGATAAAGCTACCGGTATCAGCAGCAACAATTCTCCCAGACGTAGCTCCTTAGCACAGCGGGAACGGTACCAGTCCCAATAACGGTCGATACGGTAACCATTCTGCTGCATCATGTGGATATGATGATAGGTAGCAGAAATTATCAGATAAAGGGCAGCCATCACTGCCGCGATGATAAACAAAAGCTGCATAAAGATCTCCAATCAGCTATCTAATGAGTTAACAGCGGGATGAGTTAAAAAATATTCCACCACCGTATAAAAACGGAACGGATCGTCTAAAAAACTATAATGACCACA
>CALYAP010000019.1 GCA_944393575.1 uncultured Clostridia bacterium | reverse complement strand
GAGATGGTGAGCGCTCAGGCTATCACTTATGGCAATAAAAAAACTTTAGAATTGATGGATATTGGCGATGAGGCATCGCCGCGTTTAGTCCAACTGTTTGGTTCTTCTCCTGAACATATCCAGGAAGCTGCCGCTGTTGCTAAAGACTTAGGTGCAGACTATATAGATATTAATATGGGTTGTCCAGTGCCTAAAGTCGTGCGTAATGGTGAAGGCTCAGCTCTAATGCGTGAGCCAGCAGTGGCTGAGGCATTAGTAACGGCTGCAGCTTCTGTAGGACTGCCTGTTTCAGTCAAGATTAGAGCCGGATGGGATGCAGCACACCGTAATGCTGTCGAGTTTGCCCAAAGGATGGAATCCGCTGGTGCTGCTTTTATTGCTGTTCATGGCCGCACCAGGGAACAGTTTTATACTGGTCAGGCGGATTGGCAGATTATTGCCGATGTAAAAAAGGCTGTGCAGATCCCAGTGATTGGCAATGGCGATATTTTTGAAGCTGCTGATGCCCTGCGGATGTTAGAGCATACCGGTTGCGATGGAGTGATGGTCGGCAGGGGTATGCTGGGGAATCCGTGGGTTTTTGCTGATATCAAAGCGGTGCTATCCGGTAAGCCGCCAGCTGGACGGCCTCAGCCCCAGGTTATTATTGACCAGGCGTTGTCCCAGCTGCGTGAACATATCTGCCGCAGTAGCATTTGGCTATGCAATAGGGAAGGCAAAGAGGACGCAGCTACGATGCAGTTGGCTGAGGAATTAGCTGTTTGTTCAATGCGTAATCAGCTTGGTTGGTATCTCAAAGGACTGCGGCATGCAGCTGAGCTGCGTCGCCAGCTTAATACTCTGAAGCATTATGATGAGATAGCAGCTTTGTTTACTAAATATTTAACCCAGGATCAGTTATAGTTTTAGTTGACTAGAAAAGAGTGGGTGGCTGCTGTTTTAGAGAGTTGCCGCAAATAACGGATATCCTTGCGTGGATAAGCTCCAGTGGCAATAATCAATAGCGCTTCTGCTATCTCGATAGGAATATCCCCTTTACTAGTGTTCACTACCTTGGGCAAGGCTAGTTCATGCAAAGAAAATGAGGCCGGCGCTGTTTCTGTGATCATACCGTATTTGCGAAAGAGTAGTTCCTTGATAGCTGTTGCATGATATCCGGTAATGCTAAGGTGGCGTGTTTCAGTCAATAGCCTTAGGGTTGCGAGAAAACCGGCTAACCCATTGCAGTTTACTGCAATGTTTTCTTCACGCCAGCCAGATTTTTGCTTATCCAGGATTGACGGTAGGAGCGCGATAGTCAATAATTTTCCCTCAGATACGAAAAGTGGGGAATGCAGCCGAGATTGCTGCCTTAGCGTATGGTCAATAGCAATGATATTGCAGCCCTCATTGCTGATTTGTCTGATATTATGGGAGCGTCCACGGCGTAAACAATAAGAGGAGATGATTATTTCTCTCTCACCGATTTGCCAAAAGGGATCGATTTGCGGATGTTTTTCTTTACTGATATTGGCGATTTTATTCAAGACCAATTCACTCCTTTTATTACATGTTTCGCTTTTTTATCTTAGCTGTTGACCTTGACAAAGTCCAAGATTAAGCATAAACTAGTATAGTTATATGAGTAAGCAAAGCTGAAAGGTGGTACAAGTATGGCTGACAATGAAATCCTCATGACCTTAGAAGGCCTTAAACAAATGGAAAAGGATTTGGAGTATCTGAAAACAGTACGCCGTAAAGAGGTGGCTGCCAGGATCAAACAGGCTATCGAGTTTGGCGATATCAGTGAAAACTCTGAATATGAAGATGCTAAAAACGAACAGGCCTTTATCGAAGGCGAGATCCTCAATTATGAAAAGAAATTAAAAAATGCCCGTGTGGTTGATTCCGCTGATGTTAATGTTGATATAATTTCTGAATATGCCTATGTCATGGCAGTAAATATGGATACTGATGAAAAATTAGAATTTCAGATTGTCGGTTCTGTTGAGGCAAAACCTTTTGAAGGCAAAATTTCTAATGAAAGCCCTATCGGCAAAGCTGTTTTGGGTCATACTGTCGGCGATATCGTAGAAGTTAATGTCCCTGCTGGGCTCACTAAACTGAAGATCATGAGTATTTCTCGATAATATTATAATAAAGATTAAAGACAGAATAAAAATAAGATGATTGATTGATGAGGAAAGAAATATGGCTGAGATGGAAATTAATGAACAAATGCAAGTGAGAATCAATAAGATGAAGGAGTTAGAGTCCAAAGGGATTGACCCTTTTGGGCATCGCTTTGAGCGTACTCATACCTCTAAGCAGATTATTGATAATTTTGATAGTCTGGAAGGCCAGGAGGCCTCAGTTGCTGGACGAGTGATGGCCATTCGTGGACATGGTAAAGCCAGCTTTGTGGTGTTGGCAGATAAAGAAGGCCAAATCCAGATCTATGTTAGAATGGATGAGGTGGGCGAAGAGCAGTATGATATTTTCCGCCTTTGGGATATTGGTGATATCGTTGGTGTTAGAGGCGAAATTTTCCGCACCCACCGTGGAGAGATTTCCATTAAAGCTAAAGAACTGACTTTTTTGACTAAAGGACTACGACCATTGCCGGAAAAATTTCATGGACTGAAAGATGTCGAACTGCGCTACCGTCAAAGATATGTTGACCTAATCGTCAACCCGGATGTTAAGCAGACCTTTATCGCCAGAAGTAAGATTATCCGCGCTATCAGAAACTGGCTGGATGCCAAGGGATTTTTAGAAGTAGAGACTCCAGTACTGCATAATATCGCCGGCGGTGCTGCTGCCAGACCTTTTATCACACATCATAATACGCTGGACATGCCTTTATATATGCGTATCGCCCTTGAACTTCATCTGAAAAGATTGATCGTCGGTGGGTTGGAAAAGGTCTATGAGATCGGACGGGTTTTCCGTAACGAAGGTATCGATATTAAGCATAATCCAGAATTCACCTTGTTAGAGCTTTATCAGGCTTATAGTGATTATAATGGTATGATGGATCTGACCGAAAACATGGTCTCTGATGTCGCTCGTGAGATACTGGGGAGCGATACTGTTACTTATCAGGGCGAAGAAATCTGCCTTAAAGCTCCATGGCGGCGCATTACCATGTTTGATGCCATCAAGGAACATACAGGATATGATTTTAACGAGATCACCACGGATGAGGCTGCTCGCGCTGCCGCCCAGGAGGCTGGTCTGGAAGTTGAAAAAGATGCAGATCGCGGCAATATCATCAATCTTTTCTTTGAGGAAAAGGTTGAGGACAAACTGATTCAGCCGACTTTTGTGATGGATTATCCTATTGAGATTTCTCCGTTAGTCAAACGCAAACATGATGATCCCCGTTTAGTCTACCGTTTTGAGGGTTATATTTTTGGCCGCGAATTATGCAATGCTTACTCTGAGCTTAATGACCCGATCGACCAGAGGGAACGCTTCGCCAAACAGATGGAACTACGGGCTAAAGGTGATGAAGAAGCTAATGAAACTGATGAGGATTTTCTCCGTGCACTTGAGTATGGTATGCCACCCACCGGAGGTTTAGGCATTGGTATTGACCGTTTAGTGATGTTCCTCACCGATGCAGCCTCTATCCGCGATGTTATCCTTTTCCCCACGATGAAACCTTTGAATGGTGTGAATGCGGGAAATGATGTAAGCTCTAAGGCAGAGAAAACCATTACAGATGATGTAAAAATTGAGCCTGAAAAAATCGACTTTTCTAAAGTGGAAATCGAGCCACTGTTTAAGGACTTTGTTGATTTTGAGACTTTCTCCAAGTCTGATTTCAGAGCAGTCAAGGTGCTTGGCTGCGAAGCCGTACCGAAGTCCAAGAAGCTTTTGAAGTTTACCTTAGACGATGGTACAGGCGAAAATAGGACGATTCTAAGCGGTATTCATGCCTATTATGAGCCGGAAGAATTGATCGGCAAGACTTGTATTGCTATCGTCAATCTGCCGCCAAGACCGATGATGGGCATTGACTCCTGCGGTATGCTGATAAGTGCCGTACATCACGAGGAAGGCGAAGAAAAACTCCATCTTTTGATGGTAGACGACCATATTCCGGCAGGCGCAAAGCTCTATTAAAACGAGAAGTGCTTTATTTTCCGAAGCATCGGATTTTACACAAAGACACCAATTTTAATTCAATCGGTGTTATAATCGTTGCAGCGACAAAAATCGCATAATTAACAGAGTGAATGGGCAGTCTCAGAGGAGATTGCCCATTTTCAAAATCAGGAAAAAAAGAGACGAAGTTTATGAATATTAAGGAAATAAAAGAAAATAAAAAGAAATACCTTGATTTGCTTCTATTAGCAGATGAACAAGAAGATATGATAGACCGTTATCTGGAAAAAGGCACAATGTATGTTTTGGAGGATGATGGAGTCAAAGCTGAATGTGTTGTATTAGATGTGGGTGGAGGAGTGCTTGAAATAAAAAACATTGCAACAGTTCCGCAGTTTTATGGTAAAGGTTATGGTAAAGCGATGATCGAATTTATTGCAAAAAAATATCAAGGCGAATACTCAATATTGCAAGTTGGAACTGGTGACAGCATGTCAACAATCCCGTTTTATGAAAAATGCGGATTTATTCGTTCTCACAGTATTAAGAATTTTTTTGTTGATAATTATGACCATCCTATTTATGACGGTGGTGTGCAGTTGGTAGATATGATTTATTTACAAAAAGATATATAGAGATAAGTTTCCAGTAACAAAGAGTTGGTTGCTTACAAAGCAATTAATAAATACGCCACCCTTTTTTGAGAGATGAATTGTTGGTTGTTTTGAGCTGCAAATTAGGATTAACAGATTGAATGTTAATATGCGTTGCTTGTAGCAACGGCTTGTCTTATATACAATAATGGCAACAATTGAAAAAAGGTGGTTATCCATAATGCTAAATGAAAATATAAAATCTATAAGAAAATCAAAAGGGCTTTCGCAAGAAGAACTGGCTATCAAGCTGAATGTGGTACGTCAAACAATTTCTAAATGGGAAAAGGGCTTGTCCGTCCCTGATTCTGATATGTTGATTTCCATATCAGAAGTGTTGGAAACCCCCGTAAGCACTTTGCTTGGAGAAACGATAGCAGAACCAAAGATTGATGACTTAAAAGTAATTTCCGAAAAGCTTGAGATTATCAACCTGCAACTCTCTCAAAGACAAACAACGAGACGAAAAATATTTCATTGGATTTTTATCGCATTGTGTGCGGTTATAGTAATTATTTTTGCGGTCTTAGCCGTATTAAAGAGTCCTTACTTGGATTGGAATTATAGCGATCCTGAAACCGCAGTTATCGGAGTAGGTTTTCATGCATTGGAGTGGCTGTTCGTCAGAGTAGCACCGATTGTCCTAATTGGCTCAATCGTTGGCGCTTTCTTGACACGAAAAAAAAGATAAAAGTATTTGTTAGGGAATTCACGCCCTGATGGAGCATAAATGCTCTGTCGGGGCTTTTTATATTTCAAGTGTATTCTCAAACTACGAAAAAATTCCCGCTTCAATCAAATATAATGTAATCGCACAAAAGGATTTGTTCCAGTATTTCAACATTGCGAAAGGTTTGAACTTGTATTTTAAAACAGCAATAAATTCATGATATTTCTTACAGACGCATTCGATATTTGTTCATATTGTCGGCGTCAGCTGGAGGCCGTAAATTAGTTATATCAAATTGTACATATAACTAATAAGACTATGGTCGATGGTATGAGTGAAAGGTGATTTATTATTTTCTTTAAAAATAATAAAGAATAGAGAATTATATATTTTATAGATGGTTTTGAAGAGATATATACTCTTTCATCTCAACCTTGCATTCTAAAGAATAGTTGTTCTTCCTGTAGTCAGCTTTACCAGTTATAGGAATAAGATCACTGCTTCTTGGCTAAATTAAGCCAGAGGCGGTGATTTTTTGTTTGTGGTTGTAGTGTTTTTTATATTAAGCGGTCTGCTGTTTTACCCAATAACATTGATGGCTAAAGCAGAGGATGGCGCTTTGCGTCTATATTGGCTACCGCATCTTTTTGCCAGTGAGGCTCAGCCGGTGGAGATAAAAATTCACAAGCGCCAGAAAAAGAAAAAAGGGAAAAAGCACTGGCGCCAAAAACTGCGCTTATTGCTGAATATACTCGGGGCTACCCATTTAGAGAAGCTGTGGTTCCGCTGGCTATTGTTTAGCCCGGGCAAAAGCAGTTTTAATGCTGAATGCATAATATCGGTTACTGCGTGTGATATTATTGGCAGAGTTCTTCGCCGCATATGGCGAAAAAGATGGAGGAGATAATAAATATGGCAGGAGAACACGAGATCGAAGCTTTGATGGATACAGCGATGAAAAGCCTTCGCGAGTTGGTGGATGTCAATACTATCATTGGCGATATTATCGAAAGCAATGATGGGGTAACGGTTATTCCCGTATCCCGGGTATGCTGTGGTTTTTTAGCCGGCGGAGGGGAATGTGGTAAGTCTAAAGATACTCCGCCATTCGTCGGTGGCAGCGGTGCGGGTATCAGTGTGCAGCCGGTTGGCTTCCTGGTTATTGCCAATGAGCAGGTACGCCTGATTCCTGTTTGTGGTGCTACTCCTTTAGATAAAGCTATCGAGGCTGTACCGATCATCGCAGAGCAGGTACAGAATATTATTGATAAGAAAAACCGTGAGTAAAGACAAAGTCTGGTAAATGATTCCAAATCTTTAAAATCCTTTTAAAATAATCCTCCCTAGGGAGGATTATTTTTTGTCTGCAGTGAAATAAATACAACAATAAAAGTCGAAAGGGGAGCTAAGGTGAAAAAATTATTTGTTTCTATTTTCGTGGCTATTGGTCTTGTTGTCACATTTGCGTCCTCCGCTGCTGCTTTAACTATTGATGCTGCAGCTTGTGTGTTGATCGACGCGTCTACCGGAAGGGTACTTTATGAAAATAATGCTCATCAGGCGCTCCCTCCAGCATCTACGACTAAAGTTCTGACTGCTCTTTTGGTTTTAGAAAGCGTGGAAGATCTCTCTACCACGGTAACTTTACCAGATGATTTTGCCAATGTTGGTGAGTCTGGTATTCAGTTAGAACCAGGAGAAACGCAGACGATAGAAGACCTTCTTTATGCTTTGATGCTCCGTTCAGCCAATGATGCAGCCCAGGCCTTGGCTATTGCTGTTTCTGGTACAGAAGAAGCTTTTGTCAAGTATATGAATGATAAAACGGAAGAACTGGGGCTTACTGATAGTACTTGGCAGAATCCTCATGGCTTGGATGCGGAAGGCCATCTAACCAGCGCTTATGATTTAGCTATGATCACTCGGGAAGCGATGAAATATCCTTTGTTTAATCAGATTATTGTGACTGAACAATGGACGCTTCCTTGGCCCAGCAATGTTTATGACCGTGTAGTTTACAATTATAATCAGTTTTTAACTTTATATGAAGGTGCTGATGGGGTTAAAACCGGTTATACTGATACCGCTGGCAACTGCTTGGTGGCATCTGCAACCAGAAATGGCATGCGCTTGATCGGCGTTGTCTTAAATTGTCCGAATCAGACTCATTATGAGCAGATGGAATTATTGATGGATTATGGCTTTGAGACTTATAAACCCGTGCAACTAGCATCATCAGGTGATGTTATTGCCCAGATCGATATTAGACATGGGGATAAAAGCACAATTAATGCTGTGCTCAATAATGATATAGTTATTGCTTTGCCCAGCAATTCTACTTATCAACCAGTAGCTCAATTAGATCTGCCAGCATCGCTTGAGGCTCCTTTAGATGCAGAGGAGCCGATAGGTTCTATTTCTTACAGTGATGAAGTCGGTAATGTGGTAGAGGTGCCTATTTATTTGGAGGAAAGTGTTATTCGCTATACTTTTGCCGATGCGTTGAAAAGTGTTTGGCAGCGCTTTATTGAAGCTTTCTTTTAATTTTGTCATTGTTCGCATTTCCCGTGCATAAGTTGTACGGGTGATGAGAAATGGTTAATTGGTTTTGGTTTATCTTAATGGCGGCAGGTATCATCTTTGCCGCCATTTCTGGTGAAGTTGACGCTTTGAATAACGCTATTTTTGCTGCAGCAGAAGATGCTCCCATGCTGATTATCGAGCTATGTGGCATGATCTGTCTGTGGACTGGGTTAATGAAGATAGCGGAAAGATCAGGGTTAGTTAACTTGATCGGTAAGGCTCTGTCGCCGATTATCCGACGTCTTTTTCCGGATATCCCTAAAGGACATCCGGCCTTTTCGGCGATTATCATGAATGTGGCCGCTAATTTTCTCGGTATCGGTAATGCCGCTACCCCTTTTGGTCTCAAGGCTATGGAGCAATTGCAATCACTGAACCCGGATAAATCACGCGCCACACCGTCAATGATTACCTTTTTGGTGCTTAATACTTCCTGTATTACCTTGATGCCGACTTTGGTGATCAGTATGCGGGTATCAGCAGAATCAGCTTCTCCTGCTGCCATTGTAGGCCCAACCATAATTGCCTCTACTATTGGATTATGTTTTGCGCTGATTTTTGATCGGCTCATGCGTGCGTTTTATTACCGGAGGTAAGCTATGGAAGCGATATCTCTATATGCTACACCGGTATTAATTATTATCATTTTAGTTTCAGGTGTTATCGCTAAACTTCCATTATATGAGCTTTTTGTGGAAGGAGCGATGGAAGGCCTGGAAATGTGCGTCAAAATTCTTCCTTATGTATTAGGTATGCTGGTCGCTATTGCTATTTTCCGCAGCTCTGGGGCGCTAGAAGCTCTATCTGTGATTCTAATGCCCATCTGCAAGCTGTTTAATATCCCGACTGAAGTATTGCCTTTAGCCTTGATGCGGCCTTTATCAGGCAGTGGGGCCTTGGGCATCACTGCTGATATCATCGCTACCGAAGGCCCTGATTCTCATGCCGGGCTACTAGCTTCTATCATGCAGGGGAGTACTGATACCACAATGTATATTCTGGCAGTATATTTTGGTGCTGTGGGAATCAAAAAATATTTATATGCTCCAACTGTTGGCCTTACTGCTGATATGGTAAGTTTTATCAGCGCAGCTATCATCTGTAATATCTTTTTTGCTTGATCGATTGCGCAAAAATGTGAACTATGCTACTATTTATTATATATTGATATTGATTAGTGAGCATCGTTAGCTTTTGAAATTTAAGAAGCACTTAGTTGAGGTTGCTGATGAAAATAATGCACTTCGCTGGCGGTGGTGATATCGGCGGCGCTAAAACGCATATCCTTTCTTTGGGTAAAGAGCTAGCAGAGAATAACCAGTTTCGGCTGATTAGCTTCCGCAAAGGCCCTTTTTCTGAAGAGGCTAAGGCTAAAGGCCTTGATGTGGTAGAGGTAGAGAATGCCTGGAATTTATTCTCTTGTCTCCATGTTGCTTTGAAGGCGGTTGATGAATTTAAGCCTGATATTATTCATTGCCATGGGGCTAAGGCTAATATGATGGGCGTAATGGTCAAAAAATTACGCCATATTCCTATTTGTACCACCGTCCATTCTGACCCTACGCGTGACTATATGGGGTCCCCTGTCAAGCAGCTGGTTTTTGGTTCTATCAATGGCTGGGCCTTGAAGAGAATGGATTATTATATGGCCGTGGCAGGGGAGATGGAACGTAGCCTGATCAGTATGGGGATGGATCCGCAACGCATCTTCATTATCCACAACGGTCTAGATTTTTCTCATGCAGAGGACAAGTATCGCGACAAATCCGATGATGAAGAAATTGTCATCGGCATTGCTGCACGCTTGACCCCGATTAAAAACATTCCCCTATTGCTGCGGGCATTTGCCTCGGCCCATGCTCGAAACCCACGCTTACGGTTGAAGATAGCTGGTACTGGCGAAGATGAGTTAGAATTAAAGAAGTTAGCTCGTAGTCTCCATATCGATCAGCAGACAGATTTTGTTGGCTGGGTTAGCGATATGGCATCGTTTTTCCGCGGTATTGATATCAATGTTCTATCTTCGTTTTCTGAGACCTTCCCTTACTCATTACTAGAAGGAGCTTATGAGCATTGCGCTGCTGTGGCCAGCAAGGTTGGCGGTATCCCTGAGCTGATTCAAGATGGCAAAAGCGGATTGCTTTTTGCCCCTGATGATGAGAACGCTTTAGCTGAGGATATCTATCGGCTATCAGTAGACGGACAACTGCGGAGGACCTTGGCGGAGAACCTTTTTAAACGGGCTAAAGAAGAATTTTCTTTGGCGAATATGTGTCGTGTGCAGGAACGCTCTTATGGATTAATGCTGGAGCGCAGCCAACACCAAAAACGTTGGGGTGCTGTTATCTGCGGTGCTTATGGGCGTGGCAATTCCGGCGATGAGGCTATTTTGCAAGCTATCGTGGCTCAGATGCGTGAGATCGATCCACATATGCCATTGACGGTTCTTAGCCGGGACAAGCTGGATACCCGGCAGAAGAATAAAACTAATGCTATTTATATTTTTAATATTTATTCCTTTTTCAAAAATCTCCGCCGCTCTCAGATTTTTATCAACGGCGGGGGCAGCTTGATTCAGGATGTAACATCTTCGCGCTCATTATATTTCTATCTGTTTACCCTGTGGGCGGCACGGATCTGCGGTTGCCGGGTCATCATGTATGGCTGCGGTATCGGTCCGATCAAAAAGGGATTCAATCAGCGTATCGCTTCCTCGGTGCTTAATAAAAACGTAGAAATCATCACTCTGCGCGATAGTAATTCAGTGGCTGTATTGCAAGAGATGTCGGTATCCCGGCCGCGGATAATGCTGTCTGCTGACCCAACAGTTAATTTAACTAAAGCTAGCCCTGAGGAGATCCAACAGGCCTTCTCTAAAGAGCAGGTGCCTATAGATGTACCCAAAATCGGTTTCTGCCTGCGCTCTTGGCCAGGCTTTGATCATCCTGAGTATGTAGCGGCAGCAGCTGATTATGCATATCAGCAGTATGGGCTTTATCCGGTATTTATTCCTATTGAATTACCCAAGGATATTGCCATAGCCCAAAAAGTAGCTTCTTTTATGCAAGCTCCTTTTTATGCGCTGCAGGAACGCCATGTGGTCGAAGAGCTGATTGGCATGCTGGGCGAAATGAGTCTGGTGGTGGGGATGCGTCTTCATTCGCTTATTTTTGCTACTTCTTGCGGTACTCCGGTGATCGGTATTTCTTATGATATCAAGGTTGATAGCTTTATCCATGATATCGGCTCTGAGTGTTGTATTCCGTTGTCCCGATTGACTTTCGATGAGCTCAAAAAGCAGATCGATATGATTGCTGCTACCGGTTTTGCTAGGGCTGAAGATGCAGCATCTAAACTGCGCCTGAATGAGGAGATCAATGTTGCCTCGGTTCGAGAGCTGCTTGATCTGCCAGCTAATGATTAGTTGAGATAGTTGTAGTATATCTGTTATGGAGATAATATGGAAAAGATCATTTGCCTTTCCACCTCGAATTATAATCCTTACCCGACCAGAAAACAGAATGTGATGAAGAGGCTCTCTGAGGCGGAAATCATTTATTTTGACCCACCAATCACTTATCTGGCGCCATTAAAAGATAAAAATGCCCGTCCCCGCTTGAAAATGTACTTGCAGCCTGGGGAACAGGTGCGTGACAATATCATTGTTTATGCGCTGCCTCCGGTATGGCCTTTTGGTAATAAATACCGCTGGATCAACCGGCATAATCAAAAGAAATTAGCGCGATATATCAAGAAGAAAGCTGCCCTGCACGGCTTTGATAAGCCGCATTTATGGTGCTATTCGCCAACTTCAGTCGATATTGTTCCTTATTTACCACATGCTGGTCTTATTTATGATTGTGTGGACAGGCATAGCGCCTATAGCGGCTTGATCAATCCTGAGGTGGTGGACGGGATGGAACGTGAACTAGCCACTGCCGCAGATATGGTTTTTTGTACAGCCGCGGGGCTTTATGATACGCTGGTGAGCTATAATCAGCATACTAAGCTTATCCCTAATGGGGCTGATTATCCGTTATTTGCACAGGCGGCGCAGGTTCCTCACCAAAGAGACCCCCAAAAGCCAATCTTTGGCTTTGTCGGGATGCTTCAAGATTGTATTGCTTATGATTTTCTTTTGGCTTTGTCTGATGCTTTCCCAGAAGGAGAGATCCGTCTAATCGGTCGGGTGATGCCGGGGGTAGATATAACTGCTTTGCAGCAAAAAGACAATATCTGTTTACTGGGACTTTTGCCTCAGGATAAGCTGCCCCAGGAAATCGGGCAGTTCGATGTATGTCTTAATCTTTTTGCTCCAGGGCGCCTTTCCAAGGATGTCAGCCCGCTCAAATTTTATGAATATCTGGCAACAGGAAAGCCGATCGTTAGCACAACAGAGCCTTTGCAGGTCACTGATTATGCTGATATCGTATATATCGCGGATAATATTGATGATTTCATCAGCAAATGCCGCTTGGCTTTGGCAGAAAATGATCCTGATCTGGTCAAGGCGAGAATGGCTGCAGGTGAGGCGGCTTCTTGGGATAATCGAGTCCGCCAAATGGAGGATTGCTTGCGGGAGAGAGGCATTTTTGCCCATTCCGCTTCTGATAAATGATCAAAAAGACTCAGGAGGATACAGATGAAAATAGTAAATGAAAAAGGTAAGTTGTTTGGGATAATCAATGTAGTGGACCTAGTCATTTTGCTAGCGGTCGTCGTAGTCGTTGGCGCTATTATTTGGCAGGTGTTTGGTAATAGGGTTACTGATGCTGTCTCCAAACAAGAAGAAGTGACTATTGTGGTTTCCATCGCTGGTTCACACCCGGATCTGGTGGAGGAAGTGCTGCGTCAGGATTTGGTTGGCGAGCAGATCGTTAGTGGTAATGAATATGTTAATGCCTATATCACTAATGTCTGGCTGGAGGATTATGTAATGCAGATCCCCACAGCGGATGGGACGATTGTGGACGCTACAGACCCCACCCAAAAGACTATTTATATAGAAATTAAAAGCCAGGTAGCTGCTGGCACAGCCTCGCCATCCATCGGTTCGCAAGAGCTGCGTGCTGGCCGTACGTATATCGTCAAGACGCAGACCTTTGAATGTTCCGGCATTATTTACTATGTACAAATCGGCGATGAAGCTGAATAGGTGGCCTAGATGAGTGAAATCGTTCGCAATAGTCTTATATATCGCTGGGGAACACGGGCTGCCCATACCATTCACCGTTGGTGGGAGAGCGGGCTTATTGCCAGAGGCATAGCCGCTGTCCGCAATAATTACCAAAAGTCATGCACCAGACGTATTTGGGAAGGCTGGGGTAATAGCCGCAACCGGATAGAGGATAGCACTTATGCCCGTTTTATGCATGCTGTACGCAGGCTTTTTGAACGCATTGGCGATTGCCTGGCGCAGAGTGTCTTTTACCGTTTTTTGCTGGCAATTAAGCGTGGTTATTTGCGCCTCAGCAGCCATAGTAAAATTCTCAGCTTTATTAACCGCATATCTTTGCGGCAATGGGTGCTGGTAGCTTTTGCGCTGTATCTACCGATCAATTATGTGCTTAAGAATGTAGTATCGATCTCGGCGCTATCTGCTGGTTGGGAAGAAGCGTTTATTATTTTTGCTGCATTGCTGATTATTTGGCGCAGGGCATTACGCCAAACAGATGCCTTGAACAGGGAAACCGCGCTTGATGCTTGGTTGATCCTTTTTATGGCAGTGGGCTTCTTATTAATGTCGATAATAGATCCTTATCCGGCTATCGCTTTTGAAGGATATCGAGCAGTAGTTGAATATATGGTATGGTTCTTTCTGATTATTCGCCTGGTGGAGAATGACCAGGATATGAAAGTCCTCTATATCACGGTGCTTTTGCTAACTGCTTTCTTGGCATTTCATGGTATTTATCAATATGTGATTGGCGTTGAAATTCCATCCTCTTGGGTTAGCCAGACCGAAATGGGAGTGCGCACCAGAGTATTTTCCCTTTGCGGCAGCCCGAATATTTTGGGTTCTTTAATGGTGATGACCGCTCCCTTATGGGCTGCTTTGATTTATTTCTGCCGTAGCACCAAGGCTAAGTTATTGGCCCTTTTTATGACGGTTTGCTGCTGCCTGACACTATTATTTACTTTTTCCCGCGGAGCCTGGATTGGCATTGTCGTAGCCGTAGTCATTTTTGCCCTGTTTGTGGATAAACGTTTGTTAGCTTTGTTAGGCATAGCGGTAGCCGCTATTTTAGCTTTTGTCCCATCAATTACCAGCCGACTGACCTATTTGTTTACTTCTGATTATACCGCTGCTTCTACTACTGGCGGACGTGCTATCCGCTGGGCGCTGGGGCAGGAGCTGCTGCATGAAAATAGTCCTTGGTTGGGATTTGGTTTGGGGCGTTTCGGCGGCGCTGTTGCCATGAATAATCAGGTGCTGGATACCACTGAAGAATTTAGCTATTTCTATATGGATAACTATTATCTTAAGACCATGGTAGAAATGGGATATCTGGGAATCATCTTTTATGCACTGCTGTTGATTGCACTGATTGTTTTAGGCATCAAAGCCATCCAGCGCAGCGATGTTAATTTTGCCCGGCTACCCGGTGATCCTTTGCAGCGAGCTGTGGGTAACTACCGGGTGTTAACCATAGCTATTTTTGCCGGCCTCTGCGGTGTTTTAGCCCATTGTTTCTTTGAAAATATCTTTGAAGAAACTTATATGGAGGCTTATTTCTGGGGCTTGGCTGGTTTGATGATGTATTTGGGCTTCTTCCACAAACGACGAGGAAATGTGCAAAAAGATCCGCCTTGTTGATAAGGCGGATCTTTTTTATATGCTGTTTTATCCTGACAAATACTATTTATCGCCCAGCAGATGATATTCAAATCCGGCTGCTGCTGTGGTTTGCCGGTCAAAGAAATTTCTGGTATCCAACAGCTTAGCAGTACGCATGGCCTGAGCCAAGCGCTTGAGGTCTAAATCGCGATAGATATTGTGATCCACTCCAAGCACTAGTAGATCGCTCCCGGCAGCTGCTTGATAAGGATCGCCCTGATAGCCTTTGGCAAAAGGATCCTGAGCAATGACCTGGATATTAGTTGTTTTCAAGTGTGAAATCAGCGTTAAAATAGGACTTTCTCGCATATCGTCAACATTGGGTTTATAGGTAACGCCAAGAATAGTGACTTGTGGCTTGTCCTGGCCTTGCGTCAGGTTGATGATTTTTTGCGCGACGATAGTTGGCATATTATCATTGATCAGTCTGGCTTGATGGATGAGTTTAGCAGTATCAGGCTGTTTTTCCACTATGAACCAGGGGTCCACAGCGATGCAATGCCCACCTACACCAGGACCTGGCTGATGAATGTTGACCCGAGGATGATTATTGCACAGGCTGATCGCTTCCCAGACATTGATGCCGCTCTTTTCGCAGATCAGGGCCAGTTCATTGGCATAGGCAATATTGATATCACGGAAGGTATTCTCAGCTAGTTTGCATAGCTCTGCGGTGCGGGCATTGGTCAGATAGATTTCTCCTTCAACAAAGGTACGATAAAGATCAGCGATTCTTTGGGCTGATTCTTGATTGATGCCTCCGGCGATACGGCTGTTGTGTACCAGTTCATAAAGAATTTTGCCGGGGATGACTCGTTCTGGTGAATGTCCAACGAACAGTTCGCTGCCGATTTCTAATCCAGAGCCGGCAATGATCGGGCAAATCAAGTCGTCTACAGTGCCAATAGGTGAAGTGGATTCCAGGATCACCAAGTTTCCCTTACGCAGGTAAGGTGTTATCTCTTCAGCTGCAGCTTTAACGAAGTGCATATCTGCTTTTTTCTCATCGGTAATAGGTGTGGGGACAGCGATGATAAAGGCATCAGCCTCTTGTGGTACTAAAGAGCCATGCAGATGGCCCTCTGTTACAGCTGTTTTAACAAACTCCGCTAAATGGTCTTCTTCTATGATTATTTCTCCCTGGTTAAGGGCAGAGACGATTTGCTCATTTTTATCTACACCAATCACATTATGCCCCTTTGAGGCAAACATAGCGGCAGTAGGCAGGCCAATATAGCCTAACCCGATTACACAGATTTTCATTACAACCTCCCAAACTAACTGATTAGCAACTGTTGTGAAATTAGCAGATATATAGTATCATAATAACTGAAAAGTGTAAAGTTGTCATGAAGATGAAAGGAGGAGAAAATGAACAAGGCTACTCGAAAACGATTGCTAGGTGTGCTGGTGATTTTATGTGTATCTTTGAGCCTAGTTAGTTGTACGGCTGCACCAGCGGAAGATAGCGTTTCAGTAGGGGATAACGAGTTTCGTTTATCATCTCTGCCAGAGTTAGAGCCATTTGAGCCATTTACTGAGATTTCCTCCCGTTATTATGATGAATATACGGAGCGGCTGATTCCTGCAGACAATTATGGGCGTCTTTATCCTTACCCCGGACAAGTTGTGCATAGCGATTGGATGAATGAAACGCGTTATGGCCTCTGTGATTCTCAGGGACGCATTGTTTTGGATCCGGTATGCACTTATATCACTATTCAGCGTTTTGATGATGTAGAGATTATGCAGCTGAGCTACCGTCCTACTAATGTGACTGAAGAAGACATGAGTATGTATGAAAGCATCAACAATACAGCTTATGCAGCTGTAGATGGTTCTTGGGTTGTTGATGATTGCCCGGGCTATCTCATGTATGCGGATGAAGAAGTATTTGTGATTAACGGTATTGATTATGATGACACCTATATGTATACGACCAACTATATCTATAATATCGCTGATGGCACTCTGCGCTCCCAATTGCCAATGAGCCAGCTCGTTGATTGTCAACAGGGTATGCTACTGCTTAAGGAGCGAAAGGCTGACGGCAGCGATGGCTACCGCCTAGCCGATTATGATGGTGAGACGATACGGGAACTGGATTGTACTAATGCTATTTTATGTGGAGACAAAATAATTGTAGGAACTGCCAGTGGTTTATGGGGTATTACTGATATGGATGGTAATTATTTGGTAGCTCCTCAATATCAGAGTATAACTGCCGCAGAAACAGATTCGGATGATGTTAAGTATTTCTGCGCAGATACCACCGAAGGGACTACCCAATTAATCACAGCTGATGGTGAGATTATCTTAGATATTGGTGCTTCAGCCAATATTAGCTCGGTGAATGATGATAGATATCCTGATTTATACTATGTTCGGGAATATGGGCAGTCTCTTGCTTATTTTGTCGATGTTAGCACCGGTGACCGAGGCCCATTATTAACAGATACCATCAATTATATTGGCAATGGTTGGTATTCTACTTCTAACTATGAAGATAAATTGACTATTTATAAGTGGGGACAAAGTGACCCTTGGGTTGAAATTACCAATGATGCTTATTTGAATGCCTGGTGTGAACTGCTGACGGGCACTGAAAATACGGTTGCTATTCAGGTTTCTTCAACAGACGATAATGATAATTATCGCAACTATACCATGCTTTATGATTTATCGGCTAAGAGTGAGGTTGCTACAATAGACGGTGTTTATAGCAGCTATATTGATTTTGGTGAAGGATATACTTTCTGGAACACCAATTCTGGCATTTATAGTATTTATGACGATGCAGGCCATCTTCTGCAGAACACCGGCTTCACTTATTTGACTAAAATAGATGATGATCATTATACTGTGGCTAACAACATTTATGGTGGGGTAATCGATAGTGATGGCGAGTGGTTAATCCGCATTTATCTCAACACTTTAGATTAGCTGTTTTAGGGAGGAGCAATGAGCTTAAGAGTAGGAAGGAGTTTAAAATGAAAAAAATAATTATGATCGCAATAAGTATATTAGTACTTGCCCTGGCTTTTGCCGGCTGTCAAACTGAAGAGGATTCTCATCCAGTAGAGGGGAGTTTTACCTTTACTCCGGATAATTATCCGCGGATGGGAGGCTCATTAGCTGTTTTGCCTTTAGGCGAAGCGATTACAGCCTCGGCTCTTTCGATTAGCCGTGAAGAAACAGCCGATTATATTCTTTTTGAAAATTCCACTACCTGGAATTATGAACAGTTAGTTGAAGGCAATTTCGATATTTTGCTGGCCTACGAACCATCAGAGGAAGCTATTGCCTATGCGGAATCACAGAACTTTGAGTGGGAGATGACTCCTATTGGCCGTGATGCCTTGGTGTTCATTGCCAATGCCGATAATCCAGTAGGGGGCTTAACAACACAGCAGATCACCGATATTTATACCGGGCAGATCACTAATTGGTCCCAGGTAGGTGGTAATGATAGTGAGATCATTGCTTATCAGCGGAATCGTGATAGTGGCAGCCAGACCTTATTTGACCTCTTTTTCCCGCTAGGAGATCAGCTGATCGACCCGCCGGAAGAATTGATTGTTGATTCGATGATTGGTCTGCTGGAGGCAGTAGCTGATTATGATAATTCTGAAAATGCTTTGGGCTATACGGTATATTATTATTTGACTAATATGGAAACAGATAAACTGTCTCGCAGCAAAATTTTAGCTGTTGATGGTGTTGAGGCTAATAATGAAACCATTGCTTCTGGTGAATACCCTTATGTGAATGATTTCTATGTCGTGATCCCTGCTGATTTGCCTGATGATGATCCGGCCAGGATTCTTTATAATTGGATTTGTTCAGATCAGGTCAAAGAACTGGGTGAACGAGAAAATTATGTTATGTTGGACGCTGTGAATCAAAGCGTATAGTAGTGGGTAGCTATGAAAAATACAGACGATAATTATCTGGTTTCTGTAAGTGGCTTTACTGCTGAAGGCTCTGGTGTAGCCCGTCTACCGGATGGTTTAGCTGTTTTTATCCCTGGGGCACTTCCTGGAGAAGTAGTTAAAATCAGCATCAGCCAAAGACGTAAAAATTTTGCTATCGGTAAAATGCTGGAGGTGATTGAACCTTCAGCCCAAAGAACACCAGCACCGTGTCCGGTATATGAGCATTGTGGTGGCTGCTTATTGCAGCATGTCAGCTATGATGAACAATTACAACTGAAAAAGACGATCATCAGTGATGCCTTCAAGCGCATAGCCAAACTAGATAGTATTGAAATAGCTGATGTGATCGGCGCTAAATGTCAGTTTGCTTACCGCAATAGGGTCAGCTATCATGTCTCGCTGGGCGAGAATGATGTTCAACTAGGGTTTTATTCTTCTAGGAGCAGAAATTTTGTTTCTGCTCCTGATTGTCTTTTAGCTGCACCATCAATAACTGCGCTGGCTCGTCGGTTACCGGAGCTTTTGCAACCATATCATTCTAGCTTGTCAGCATTGCGGGAAATAGTGATTCGTGTCAACACTCAAGGAGACCAAATGCTGCTCACGCTGGTTAGTGATCAGCCGCTTAGCCATGCGCGGGAGCTTGCCGCGACTCTTCGGATGGCGGAGCCAAAGCTGTGCTCGGTTTGGGAATGTATTGGCCATCCGGTATACAGTATTTATGGCGATAAGTGGCAGCTGTTGTCTGGCGAACAATTCTTAGCTGAATGTTTATGCGGAGTTTCTTTGCAGCTCTCTCCTGCTACTTTCACTCAAGTTAATTCCCAGCAAACTGAGAGCCTCTATCAGCTGGTAGCGGGGTTCGCTTCTTTAAGCGGGCAAGAAGTAGTATGGGATTTGTATTCTGGCGCTGGCATAATAGCGTTGTATTTGGCTAAACAAGCCTCTGCGGTTATCGGGGTGGAAAATTATTCTCCTGCCGCCGCTAATGCCTGCCAAAATGCCAAGTTGAATGGAATAGAGAATTGCCGCTTTATTGCTGGTGCTGCTGAGAGTGTCTTACCGCAGTTGGTTGCCGATGGGTTTTTAGCTGATCTGGTAGTCTTAGACCCTCCCCGCAGCGGATGTGATAGAGTGGTTTTGGAAACATTGCTTAGCTTTATGCCTCAGCGGATTATTTATGTATCATGTGATCCTGCTACCTTGGCACGGGATCTACGAATTCTTTGTGAGAGTGTTTATACTGT
>CALYAP010000018.1 GCA_944393575.1 uncultured Clostridia bacterium | reverse complement strand
AATTGCGTTCAGACTCAGTCTGGTGGTTGCGGGGGGAGGACTTGAACCTCCGACCTCCGGGTTATGAGCCCGACGAGCTGCCAACTGCTCTACCCCGCGATATGGTGGAGAGGGATGGATTCGAACCATCGAAGGCGGTGCCAACAGATTTACAGTCTGCTCCCTTTGGCCACTCGGGAACCTCTCCATAGCCGCTGCAGATAAAAGAAGGTGGAGCCGACGATGGGACTTGAACCCGCAACCTGCTGATTACAAATCAGCTGCTCTGCCAATTGAGCTACGTCGGCTTATCTGGACAGCTCAAAAGCCCTTATTCCAATCCCAGCTAACTATCTGCGTCGCCGTATTTTATTACGGCTTTGATATGGCTGCCCAATTATCTTACCATATGGACAGACGGAATGCAAGAACTTTTTTAAAGTTTACAGATAAAAATATTCTGTATCATAGGGCATGGAGGCACATTTTTTCGCCTCATCGATATAAGCCAGCGCATTTTCCATCGGCGTACCATAAGGACAATCGCAGCCAGTGGAGATTGTAAAGCCCTTGGGACTATCCCAGGCCTTAGCAAAACAATCACGTACCGACTGGCGTACCTGCTCCGGAGTACCCATATACATGACATCAGTAGGCGGTACATTGCCTACCAGAGGGATCTTATCACCGATGCGTTCCTTGGCCACCGCCAAATCAACAGCATTATCGATGCTAAAGGAATTGAACCCACACTCCACGATATCCTCCAACAGGGGTGTAGTATTGCCACAAATATGTACGGATACGCCCAGCGGATTGATCTTATTGCAGGTATCGACGAATTCCCGGTTATAGGGCAGAACAAATTCGCGGAATCTGGCTGGAGAGAGAATCGCTCCAGAGGCCATCGGATCTGCCAGCGAGACACTGAAACCGGCACGGAGAAAAGGCTCTGCCAGACGGATCAGCACCTGATTGGCAAACCGTAGCAACCCGTGAGCGCTCTCGGGATCACGGATCAGGCTACGCAGCAGCTTTTCCGGACTGACCAAGCCGGAAGCAGCAGTGAAGGCTCCGGCAAAGCTCATCGCACAACCTACCTCATGGCCCAGCTCATCACGCAGGATCTCCAGACATTCCAAGCATTTTTGAGCGCGAATGTCCTTATCTGCCAACTTGGGGTCTAATTGCGGATAATTCTTGACCTGATCCAAAGGATAGCTGATCAGCGACAGCGGCTGATGCTCGGGCATATCGGCCTCCGCGCCATAGAGCAAACCCAGGCCGTGCAGCCCATGGCCTGCTCCCATACCATCGGTATGGAGAGTCTGATAAACTTTTTTTTGCACCTCAGCCAAGCTGCGGCCGCTCTCCCACTCCTGCTGTACAGTCCACCCGAGCAGACTATGGGCCGGCGCGCCAAACATGATGCCGATCGGCCGGCGGTCTACATCTTTACCTTCTGTGATAGCTTGAGCCCGCTCTACAGGCGTCATTTGGTCCTTATACATTGCTGTACTTCCTCCTAGGATTTCATCTTCCGGTATACCCAATCGCCCACGCTCTGGATCACTTGGACCAGAATGATCAGGATACCTACCGTGATATACATGACCGTATCATTAAAGCTCTGATAACCATAGGTGATCGCCACTGAACCCAAACCGCCTGCACCAACCGCACCGGCCACAGCAGTAGCGGACAAAATAGAAATAGTAGCGATGATGACGCCGGAAAGCATCGATGGCAAAGCCTCAGAGAACATCACTTTGAAAATAACCTGAGCATCAGACAGGCCAAAGGAGTGCATGGCCTCGACCAGCTCTTTATCCACTTCCTGCAGAGAGCTTTCGATCAGTTTGGCGATAAAGGCCGTAGCGCTGACCGTCAGCGGAACCACTGCTGCAGCTACACCGATCGAGGTGCCGACGATGAGCTTGGTCACCGGCAGCATGAAAACGATCAGGATGATTACCGGGAAGGAACGGACTACATTGACGATAAAGCTTAAGATGCGGTAGACAATGCGGTTTTCCAAAATGCCGCCTTTATTGGTGATCACCAGCAAAACTCCCACAAAAAAGCCGAAGATTACACTTAAGATAGTGGAATAAATCAGCATTTCAAAAGTCGCTTTGATCGCCGGCAGTAAGATTTTATCTAAAAAATTCAGCTGATAATCGCTTAAAAAATCAAGCATCTTCCTCTTCCTCCTCCTGTAGCTTTTCAATGTTCAGAGGTGTATAGCGATGCCATACTATTCCCTTAGCATCCAGATAGTTGCAGACCCGCTCTACATCTTCTTGCGCAAAAACCAATACCATAGAACCCAGCTGCTGATCACGATACCGCTCGATTTTACCTCCGGCAACGCTGAACTCAACACCCAGATCTTTGGATATTTTGGAGAGTATTTTCTTGGATTTATCATCATCCGTCAGCATGACCTGAATTTCTTCACCGTTGGCAGCAGGGGGAACATCATCCTCCATCATAAAGCGGCGTAGGGCGTCAGGCTGGCTCAGGAAGAGCTCATTAACTGGGCCGGAGAGCACTAGCTTGCCCTTTTCGAGCAGGGAAACATTGCGGCATAATTCACGGATGACCGACATCTGGTGGGTAACCACGATGATGGTGATCCCCAGTTCTTCATTGATCCTCCGCAGCAAACGCAGGATAGAGGCAGTGGTTCCGGGGTCAAGCGCTGAGGTGGATTCATCGGAGAGGAGGGTTTTGGGCTCCATGCTTAGCGCCCTAGCGATCGCTACGCGCTGCTTTTGGCCGCCGGAAAGCACATTGGGCTTCATTTTCAGCTTGTCCGTAATGCCGACAATCTCTGCCAGCTCACGGACTCTTTTATCAATCTGCGCTTTATCATACTTCCAATTGCGCATGGGAAAGGCAATATTATCATAAACGGTCTTGCGCGACATCAGCGGAAAATGCTGGAAGATCATGGCAATATCCTTGCGGAAAAGGCGCAGGCCTTTTTTATCAAGCTCTTTAACTTCAATGCCATTGACCTTGATGCTGCCGCTATCATAGGTCTCCAGCCCGTTGAGGCAGCGCAACAAGGTGCTTTTACCGGCACCGCTTTTACCTACCAAACCGTAGATATCGCCGTCTTCGATTTTTAAATTGATATCCTCCAGCACCTTAAGGTCGCCAAATGATTTTTGTACGCCATTGATTTCAATCATTGGTTGCTCCTTTAATTAATCCATAAATGAAGGAAACGGCAGGGATGAAGCCTCCTGCCGTTTCCCATTAAATCCGTCTTATTCCATTGGTAGCATCGCATTACCGTTGTTATCACGGATATATTGTTTAGCCTCTTCGGAGGTATAAGCAGTTAACAGATCTTGTGCCCACTGGGTATCAGCATCTTCAGCACGAACGCACAGACCAAGGGCATTGTCAATATAGTCTACATAATAAATCAGGTTCTCCGTTGGGTCGAGCCCAAATTCATATACAGTGTTAGAGATGCCATAGTAAGCAGCGAATTCATCACGGGAATTGTACATGACGTTGCGGTCCATGTAGACAAATTCAAAATTATAAGGATTATCAACAATATCAGCGATGCTGTAGAGCTCCTTTTCCTCATCAGTCAGGGTAATCAAGCCAGCGGCCTCGATATTCTGCAGATCCAGGCTCTGGTTAGAGGCATCGCTGGCAACAGCGATTTTACCGCCGGCTCCATTAGCCATCAAATCTTCCAGAGATTCATAATTGACAGAATAAAGACCGGCAAAAGGATAAACAATTGGTTCCATGAAAACCAGGTCAGTGTTATGCTCCTCATTATAATTATTAAGGAAGGTTAGATGTTGGTAAAGATTAGCATCGATAGAACCTTCATCAAGAGCAGTATCAGGGGTGATAAAATCATCAAACATGACGATTTCTACCTCATA
>CALYAP010000017.1 GCA_944393575.1 uncultured Clostridia bacterium | reverse complement strand
CGAGTGCGCTTTGCACCGCCTGCTTGATCAGCTCAAATTGATCTTTGACGATGGGATAGGTTTTGACCTCAGCACCCCAGTCGCGCAGCATGCCGGAGAAGATGGAGGAATTGAATTCGAGGATGTCGCCTTCCTGCGGGTCAGCGGTGGGGGCGATGATTTCATCACCGGTGGGAATGATGCCTACCAGCGGTTTTTTGAGCACCGGTACCTCCATGACGCCGCCGGCGATCATGGCTCCTACTGCTGCCGGAGTGATCTTGATATGGGCGGGCATAATCATCTCGCCGGCGCAGATATCCTCGCCGATCTGCCGGATATGCTGCCAGGGAGCAGCGGAGGAGTAAAGACGTACGCTACCGTCTTCATTCTCGATGACATCTTCGATCATCACCACTGCATCGCAGCCTTCAGGAATGGGATCTCCGGTATCGACGACCACGAATTGTTCTGGGGTGAGCTGTACCGGTGTGGTCTCAGTGGCGCCGAAAGTCAGGCGGGCGTCGAGGGCAATGCCATCCATGGCGCTGGCGTGATAATGCGGCGCGCAGATATGCGCATAGATCGCCTCGGCTGTGATGCGTCCGCAGGCTGCAGCGATCGGCACTTGCTCCACAGGCGGTTCCATGCCCTGGCTGATCAGTTTGTCCAGATATTCCTGCTGTGCTTGTGCTAAAGGGGTGTTAGTCAGATATTGAAAGGCCATCTTTTCCTCCTATTCTGCGCTGTAGAGCGCTACCGATACTATAGTTCCTGCCGCCAGCCCTTCCGTATCTCTGGGAATGCAGATATAACCGTCAGTGGCGGCCAGATTGGTGATCTGGGATGATTTGGCGCGCAGGGGACAAGCCCACCATTCGCCGTCGCGTTGCTCCAGGGAAACACTGATATACTGGGTGCGGCCATCATTGGCGCTGATTTTTTCGCTAAGTCGGGCTGGCAGCAGATAGCTGATAGCCTGGCACCCTTGTAGCTGATAGAGCAGCGGCCGCATGAATAAGTGGCAGATGAAGAAGGCTGCTGCCGGATGCCCGGGCAAACCTACCACAGGCTTTGCTCCGACCTTGCCGATGATCGTCGGTTTGCCAGGCTTGATGGCGATGCCATGGAGCAGCAGTTCTCCCAGCTCAGAGATTACCTGGCAGGTGGCGTCTTTCATTCCCACCGAGCTGCCGCCGGAGAGCAGTACCATCTCGTTTTCGGCCACAGCCTGGGCTACTGTTTGCCGCAACAGCTGCACATCATCGCGGACGATGCCATAGCTATGCACTGCGGCGCCGCAATTGCGCATCATGGCGCTGACCATGGCTGAATTGATATCGCGAACCTGTCCCATCGCTGGAGTAGATTCTACCGGTACCAGTTCATCGCCGGTGGAGATGACGCCGATCCGGATCGTCGTTCTGACCGGCACCTGGGACCAACCCAAGGCCGCTAAAGCGCCGATATCCTGTGGACCAAGCTTGCGGCCCTGCGGCAGCACCAGCTGGCCGGGCTTGACATCATCACCGCGGAAAACGATATTCTTGCCGGGTGAGGCCGGCTTGCTGAGGCCGATGGTGCCGTCGCCATAATCCTCGCTATATTCGATCATCACCATCGCATCAGCTCCGGCTGGGATCGCCCCGCCGGTCGGCACATAGAGGCAGCTGTTGGCCGCCAATGCCGGTGCGGATTCGCCCATCTCTACTGCGCCCTGCAGGGGAAAGATCGCCGGTATGGCGGTGCTGCAGCCAAAGGTATCGGCAGAGCGCACAGCGTAGCCATCTACTGAGGAGCGGTCGAAATCCGGCACAAATTCCTGAGCCAGAATATCCTCAGCCAGCACCCGGCCCAGCGCTGCCTCGAGCGGCACCAATTCTTGGGTTGCTAGACAGTGAAACTGATCGGTGATGATATCCAGTGTTTCGGCAGGTGTTTTAACAGTCAGCATAGTTTCTCCTTATTAGCCCAGATTAGCTCTGGACGGTTATTTATTATTTACTTAATGCTCCATCGACACTCTTTAGTAATTATTGCTCTTTATGCACAGGTTTTGGTTATTTAGGTGTGCGGACGTACATTACTCAAGACCCAAGTATTCGATGACATGTTCCTTGAACTGGCGGCCGGCTTCGCTGAGGTGCTTGTCCCGCTTAAAGCAGAGCATCATTTCCCTGGCGAAGCGGGGATCATCGATGGGCAGCAGCTTGATATTCTGATTCAGCTCATAGGCCTCGGTGCAATCTTCCAACACAAAGCCTACCACATTATTGTTGGCGATCATCTGGCAATGATATTCCGGGCTGTCGGTAAAAAATTGCGTATTGAGCGGCACATTGAGCGCTACGCATAGGCGGTAGGCATGCTCGATATAAGAGCCACAGGAGATGAAAACAAAGGGATCCCGCCCCAGGTTTTCCAGCTCCACCTGGTCGAGAGCAGCCAGGTGGTTATGGGTATTGACAGCCAGGAAATAGCGCTTTTGTCCTAGATGATACCCCTGAAATTTTTCGTACTTGATATCCTCTGGGTAGATCAGCATATCGTAATCATTGATATCCAGCTTTTCTAATTGCTCGATATTGCTGGTGACTGTCAGCTCTGTTTCATGATGAAGGGCGATAAATTGCTGCATACAGGCCATAATAATCTTATTCGCCCCGCATAAGCCCACTTTGAGCTTATTGCCAAAGCCGTTGGCCAACAGATTCATATCATCAATGGTGAACTCCAGCTCCCGCAGGACCATCGAGCTGAATTCCCAGAAGCGGCGTCCCTGCTCATTGAGGACGATATGCTTGCCGCTGCGCTGAAAGAGCGGCATTCCCAGCTCGGCCTCAAGTTTGGCGATGCTTTTGGACAATGATGATTGCGATAAATGTAAAAGATCAGCTGCTTTGCTGATATTTTCCAACTGGGCTACTGAGACGAAATAGCGTAATTGAAAGATGTTCATCCGTTTTCCCCCGACTTATCTATATTACTTTTTGGAATATAATAAAAAGGTTGACAAGCTTGTTTTTAGCTGGATTCGATAGCTTTATATTCCTAAAAAGGCTTTAACAATGGTGGTGTTTTTTCTCATTGATAACTAAATTTAGTTGTGGATGTTTTTTATTATAGTCAAGTATATTCCAAAATGCAATATCGAAGTAGGCTCAATGGCTTTACTTTACGCCGCTTAATTAATAAAATATAGCTATACGATAATGCGTATCATAACATTTTGTAAAAATAAAGAAAGGCAGGTCCTGTTCGATGAAGGTACTGCGCATCAACACCCGTACCAAAGAAAATCATTATGAGCCATTCAAAGAAGAATGGAAGATCTATGGCCAGCGCGGCCTGATCGATAAATTTATCGAGGCTGAGCTGGATCCTAAATGCGATCCGTTGGGTCCGGACAATAAGCTCTTTATTGTTACCGGCGTTTTTGCCGGCACTGGCGTGCCTAGCTCCGGACGTATTTCCGGCGGTGCTAAAAGCCCGCTGACCGGCACCATTAAGGAATCCACCTCCGGCGGTATGATCGGTCCTTATATGACTTCTCAGGAGATCAAGGGCATTGTCCTGGAGGATCAGCCTGCTGCTGATGATCCCTGGCAGGTGATTAAGATCGATGCTGACGGCAATGTGGAATTTTTGCCTGCTGATGAATATATGGGCAAAAACACCTATGAAGTTTCGCATATGATTCAGCATAAATATGGCGATAAAGCCGGCGCTCTGGTCCTAGGCCGTGCTGGCGAGATGGGCTATAAAGTAGCCAGCATCATGGCCATTGAGTTCAACACTGGCCATCCCTGCCGCGCTATGGGCCGCGGCGGCCTGGGCGCTGTACTGGGCTCCAAGAAGATTAAAGCCATTATTATGGAAAAACCCAATGGCAAATATGTTCCTCCTTATGTGGACAAGGCTAAATTCGACGCTGCGAAAAAGGGCATTGCTACTGTCACTAAGGAAAACCCCAAATGCCAGGGCTTTACCACCAAGGGTACGGCTGGTTTCCTCACTGGTACCAACCAGACCACCCGTGCTATCCCGATCCAGAACTTCCGCGGCGGTGCTGTCACTCCTGAACAGAGAGAGCATTTTGGCCCGGAAGCCTGGGAAGCTAAGAATAAAGTCAGCGGCGGCCATGGTAGCGTCCCCTGCCATCCTGGCTGCGTAATGCGCTGCTCCAATATCTACAATGACCCACAAGGTAATCATATCACCTCTGGTTTGGAATATGAAACCGTTTCTCTGTTCTGCCCCAACTGCCTGATTTGGGATTTCGATGTGGCTGCCCGTCTCGACCGTCTCTGCGATGAAATGGGTATCGACACCATCGAAGCCGGTAACCTGATCGCTATCTGCATGGATGGCGGCGTGATCGAATGGGGCGACGGTGACGGCGCTATCAAACTGCTGGAAGGCATGAGCGAAGGCACTGAACTCGGCCGCATCATGGGCGAGGGCACTGTTCCGCTGGGCAAACATCTCGGCGTGACCAGAGTTCCGCAGTGCAAAGGCCAGTCTTTTGCCGCTTATGACCCACGCACCCAGCCAGGCGGCGGCATCGCCTATGCGCTTTCCCCACAGGGCGCTGATCACTCTGTTGGCCAGGTAGTTGCTCCGGATAAGAATAACCGCGAGATCCTCGCCATGGCTGGCAACCGTATGCTGGATCAGTGCATTGTCGATAATTTTGGCTGCACGTTGATGAATGCCGCTTACTTCGGCCAACCTAGATTTGTTCCAGATCTCTATGAAGGCTTGTTCGGCGGCGAGTGGGATAAAGAAAAACTTTATGAAATCGGTAGGGAAATGTTCCGTATTGAGCGTAAATTTAATAAGGAAGCTGGTTTTGGTCCCGAAGACGATATGCTCCCTGAATTTTGCGTCAAAGAAGCTAACCCTGCTAATGACAATAAGTTTGACTTGACTGTTGAAGAATTAGAGGAAGTATTCAGACCGATGGGAGCCTGCTACGACCAGCTGTAATAAAACACAGTGAGGGCACCCTATGATTATTGTTAATGACCACCCGATGGAATGGCATCCGGGAATGACACTGGCCGATGCGATCAGAGCCTATGGCAGTAAGTATGATTCGCTGATCTATGTCAATCCGGATCTGATGTCGATCATTGGCAACCGCAACTATACTGACCAGGAAGTAGAATCAGTGGTGCTGGAGGACGGCACCCGCATTATCCTGATGTATGAATTCTGGGGAGGCTAGTATGAGCGAAGAACGTTATCTGCGCAATATGACGCTGCTCTCCCCAGAAGAAAACGACCGGCTGAAAACCCTCCGCGTCTGTGTTATCGGCTGCGGCGGCTTGGGCGGTTATAATATCGAAATGCTGGGCAGGCTGGGTGTTGGCCAGATCACTGCAGTGGATGGCGATCTTTTTGAACCTACTAATCTCAACCGACAGTTATTAGCTGATGAGACTACCTTGGGCCATAGCAAAGCCTTGGCTGCCCAGGAGCGGATGCAAAAGGTCAATCCCTTGGTTCGTGTGATCGCTGTTACTGAGCAGCTTACAGCAGCCAATGGCCGCTCGATCCTCCAGGGGCATGACTTGATTATCGATGCCCTGGATAATCTACAGACGCGCTTTTTGCTTCAAGATTTGGCCCGGGAATTGGCGATTCCGCTGATCCATGGCGCTGTGGCAGGCTGGTATGGCAAAGTTACCACGATTTTCCCTGGTGACGATACCCTAACCAGACTTTACCGACACAAAGATCACCCTGGATTAGAACAGAACCTCGGTACGCCATCCTTTACTCCGGCGATGGTTGCGGCGATCCAGGTCAGTGAAGCCGTCAAGGTTTTGCTGAACAAGGGCAAACCATTGCGGCATCAGCTATTGTATATCGATCTGCACACTAATCTGTGGCAAATCATTGATTGTTAATATTTGATTTCAAGCTTGGCGAGATTTTTAAAGGATAGCTTACGTGAGGGATTCGTACTCCTTTATACCGCCAGAAAAAGACGGGCATTTAGCCCGTCTTTTTTAATATTCTTATATAGTTGTCGGTTGCAGTATTCGCTGCCGGCTATTCTGCTAAGGGACACGCCCTTATCGCTGCTACTATCAGATCGGCTCTTCACCAATTTCCTCTTCGCTGATGCCGGTCAACAATAGTAATGAGCGCGCCTGGGTGGCTTTGATAGCAGCTAATGCCCCATAGAGTGCAGCCAGGCAGGGGTCGGAGATCCTGGCTGCCGAGACGCGGTATTCTCCTTCTAGCCAGCGGGTAGCAGCATAGAGACGGTTTAACTCTACTTCCGGCACAGCGTTAGAGGAAATTCCCGGCACAGTAGCTGGCCAATAAACAGTATTGGCGATGCTGTAATAGGCTGAGGCCAACTGTTCGGCACTGCTGATATTCTCTTCGGCAATAGATGTAAGGGTCGCGCTCCAATCCGGCATAACCGCAGCTAATGCCAACAGGCTTTGGCGTAAATTAAGCTCTTGCAGCAGGAAGTATTCGATCTGCCCGATATAGCCGATGGAGTATGCCCCCAGACAGCGACCAACGCCAAACGTCTCGCCTTCCGGCGGGGTGATGATCAATGTCGGCATCTCGTCAATGGGAGGTATCTCAACTCCGATGGGCAGCTCCAGATTGGGTGGGGTACTGCCGCCGGGAAAGAACTCACTAGAGCCGGAAGGGCTG
>CALYAP010000016.1 GCA_944393575.1 uncultured Clostridia bacterium | reverse complement strand
ATTTTTGTGCGTTATCCACCCAAAATTCAGATTTTGGTCATTGTTTTTACTGGCTTTTTAATTATAATAAAATATATCATCAATTTCAACACACTGTTGAATATCTTCTAAAAAGGAGGCAATGAGATGGCTTTTATTACACTAGACCATGTTGTCAAAGAATATCAAATGGGTGAAGTCATTATCAAAGCCGTAGAAGATATTTCCTTTGAAATCAACAAGGGAGAATTCGCCATTATTGTCGGACCCTCTGGCGCAGGCAAAACGACGGTATTGAACTTGCTTGGTGGTATGGATACCGCTACTGCAGGATCCAT
Source organism: uncultured Clostridia bacterium (assembly GCA_944393575.1). GTDB lineage: Bacteria > Bacillota > Dehalobacteriia > UBA4068 > UBA4068 > HGM13862. The sequence goes on along the minus strand of CALYAP010000016.1, from coordinate 10,664 downwards.
CATTGTCGATGGAGAGCAGATCAGTAACTATAATAAAAAAGAACTCACCAATTACCGACGCTATGATATTGGCTTCGTCTTTCAGTTTTACAATTTATTACAAAATCTGACCGCACTGGAAAATGTAGAGTTGGCGGTACAAATCTGCCGCGATCCGCTTGAACCAGCTAAAGTACTGCAAGATGTAGGGTTAGCAGAAAGAATGAATAATTTTCCCGCACAGCTCTCCGGTGGTGAACAGCAGCGGGTAGCTATTGCCAGGGCATTGGCTAAAAACCCTAAACTATTATTATGCGACGAACCAACCGGCGCCCTGGATTATGTAACAGGCAAGGCTATTTTGCAGTTACTCCAAGACAGCTGCCGGCTACGCGGCGTTACTGTGGTAGTCATCACTCATAACACTGCTCTGACCCCGATGGCCGACAGGGTGATCCACATCAAAAACGGGCAGGTAGCCTCGATGGAACAAAATGCGCATCCTACCCCCATCTCCCAGATCGAGTGGTAAAATATTTTCAGAGGTAGTTATGATCCCTAAAAAGGCTCTCAAAAAAGATATCATTCGCGAGATAAGTAAAACACGCAGTAGATTTATCTCGATTTTTGTCATGTCTGCCCTGGCAGTAGCTTTCCTGGCGGGTTTGCGTACTACTGCCCCGGATATGGAAGCCACAGCAGATCTCTATCTAGATGAGCAAAACATGATGGATATCGAGATTATTTCTACCCTGGGTCTCACTGAAGAGGATATTGCTGCACTTTCGCAGCGTGATGGTGTTTTGGCAGTAGAGGGAAGCTATACCGCAGATGGCATTGTGCCTAGTGGAGATAATGACCTGGTAGTCAAAATCTTGAGCATTAGTGAACAGGGTATCAATACTCCTAATCTACTGCGGGGAAGGATGCCCCAAAACGCTAACGAATGCCTTGTAGAAGAATCAATGCTCGAAATACTAGGCGCTGATCTAGGAGATAGCATCACCATCAATACCGGCACGGGAACTTATGAAGATGCTTTAAAATATGATACCTTTACGGTGGTTGGCACTTGCCAATCGCCGCTTTATCTTTCTTTGCAACGCGGCACCTCTACCCTGGGTACCGGCTCAGTCTCTTGTTTCGTCATGCTCAAGCAGGATGCTTTCGATATGGAGGCTTATACTGAAGCATATTTGACCTTAGACGGAGCGAAAGAGCTGAATGCCTATTCCGATGAATATGAAACTCTTACCGAAAACTGGCTCGATGCCAATGAACAATTCGGGGAAACCAGAGCTCAACTACGGTCAGACAGCATCCGGGGGGAAGCAGAACAGGAACTGGCTGACGCCCAGCAGCAATATGATGAAGCAGAAGCTGAAGTCAATCAAGAACTGGCTGATGCAGCGGCAGAACTGGCCGATGCCCGTCAAGAATTGGACGATGGCTGGGCGGAATATTATCAGGGACAGATCGATCTGGAGGATGAGGTCGCTAGAGCTGAACAAGAATTAGCTGATGGTGAACAAGAACTAGCTGACGCTTATATTGAGCTGACGGATGGCGAGGCTGAATATGCCGACGGTCTGGCAGAATATCAAGATGGGCTGGCAGATTATAATGAAGCGCTGGATACCTATGAAGCAGGCCGTGCAGAGCTAGATGCCGGGTGGGACGAATATTATACTGCGCTAGACTCCTATAATGAAGGGGTTAGTCAGCTGGAGAACTACCGTTCGCAACTCTCAACAGCTGAGAGCACCTTAAGATCCAGTAGGGAGGAGCTTCAAGAACTGCAAGCCAATCCTCCTGACAGTTCAGCATCAGAAGAAGAATGGACCGAATACAATACGCGAATAGCTACCTTGCAAGCTACGATTAGTACTCTCGAAACGAATATCCCTAATCTTAATGCAGCTATCGCCACCATCGAGCAGCAATTAACGCAATCTCAGCCGATATTAGAGCAGACCTTGCAAACCCTTGAAGACTCTGAGGCGGAAATGCGTGCCGGAAAGGCAGAACTGGATGCTGCTGAAGATGAACTGAATGATGCCCGCAGTCAGATAGAAGATGCCCGGCAGGAGCTAGATGATGGTTGGGCCGAGTATCATCAAGGAATCATTGACCTGGATATCGGCCGCCAGGAATTGATCGAAGAAACAGCCAATGCCAAACAAGAGCTGGCTGATGCCTATACGGAACTGACAGATGGCGAGGCCGAATATGCCGACGGGCTGGCAGAATACCAAGACGGTAAGGCCGAAGCTGAGGCCGAGTTGGCAGATGCCAGGAGTGAACTACGAAATGCACAGCACACTATAGATGAGATTGAGGACTGCGAGTGGTATATCCTGAGCCGGCAGGCTAATGCCGGATTTGTCGGATACCAGCAAGATGCAGAGCGCATGAGCAATCTAGCAACGGTTTTTCCTATCATCTTTTTCCTAGTAGCTGCTTTAGTCTGTCTCACTACTATGACCCGTATGGTGGAAGAACAGCGTAACCAGATCGGTTGTTTGGATGCTTTGGGATATTCCAAATTTGACATCGCCCGTAAATATGTCGTCTATGGTCTGTTTGCTTCTCTTTCGGGGAGCTTAGTAGGTTTAGCCTTAGGATGCACCTTTATTCCCTGGGTCATCATTACGGCTTGGCAGATATTATATAATATCCCAGGAATCGTTTTTGCTCCTCAGCCTGATGTATATATCATGGCAGTCTTTGCCGCAGTGGCTTGCAATACCGTAGCCGTTATAGCAGCGGCAATCAATGCCCTACGCTCTATGCCTGCCACACTGATGCGTCCCAGAGCTCCTAAACCTGGCAAAAGAGTATTTTTAGAGTACATCAAGCCGTTATGGTCTAAGTTATCCTTTAGCCAAAAAGTGGCTGTCCGCAACCTCTTCCGTTATAAAAAACGCTTCTGGATGACGGTGATCGGTATCGCCGGCTGCACTGCTCTTATTGTCACTGGTTTTGGCATTAGGGATTCTATTTTGGATATCATGGATCTCCAATATGATGAAATATATGGCTACCAGGCTCAAGCGTCATTGATTGATAATTATAGCGATGATGAACTGCAAGAGGTCGTAGACTATCTCGATGCAGATGAACGTATCAAACAATATCTTCCCTATAACCAGGTTTCGATCAATATGGAGGGAGAACGGACTATCGAAGGCTACCTTTTTACAGTAGCCGATGGCGATGATCTAGAAGGCCTGGTGGAACTACGTACTCGCCAGGATCATCAGCCAGTCACGCTTTCAGATGACGGATTAGTACTTACGGAAAAGGCAGCTGATCTCCTCGGTGTAGATATCGGCGATACCCTCACTATCGTCAATGGCGATACGCGGGTTGAAGCAACGATCAGCGCCATTACGGAAAACTATGTCATGCATTACGCCTATATTACCGATAATTACTATCAACAGCTCTTTGGCGAAGCTGTAGAAGACAACTCTATTCTAATCTCTTTTAGTGAGAATGATGAAAGCCTGATTGGCGAAGCCTCTTCAGATCTACTTACCTTAGATGCTATTACCTCCCTATCACAGCTTGCCTCCACTAGAGATAGTATCGCCTCTTCAATGGAAAGCATCGATTATGCTGTAGTGATCATCATCGTCTGCGCCGCGGCATTAGCCTTTGTGGTGCTCTATAATCTGACTAATATCAATATCACAGAAAGGATACGCGAGCTAGCCACACTGAAAGTACTCGGCTTTAATGACCGCGAAATGGGTGCTTTCGTTTACCGGGAAAATGTTTGCCTAACTCTTCTTGGGGTAATTTTAGGACTGATAATGGGCAAATTTGTACATCAATGGTTGGTGATGACTATAGAAATCGATATGGTGATGTTCGGCCGTTCGGTCCAGCCAATAAGTTATCTCTATGCCGTATTATTAACCCTGGCCTTTTCATTGATAGTCAATATCTTCGCCAACCGTAAGCTGCGCAAGATCGATATGGTGGAATCGCTCAAATCAGTGGAATAGGCTTTCACTGCTAGGCAATGCTAACTGCCATTCGGACCATTATTTATAGAGTGACTACCACTCCATAAAAATTATAGGAAGACTAAGTAAGTAAATAAATTATAAAAAGAATCCCCGTTATCATTTGATAACGGGGATTAGCTTATGTGGTGCGCCCAGCAGGACTCGAACCTGCGACCTTTTGGTTCGTAGCCAAACACTCTATCCAGCTGAGCTATGAGCGCACAATGGCGGAGAGCAAGGGATTCGAACCCTCGATACAGGTTTTGGCCCGTATACTCGCTTAGCAGGCGAGCGCCTTCGACCGACTCGGCCAACTCTCCATAATCAATTAGCTTTTGGGTCGCTGGCGGAGGGGGTGGGATTCGAACCCACGGAACCCTTTCAGGCTCAACGGTTTTCAAGACCGTCACCTTCAACCGCTCGGACACCCCTCCATTAAGGTTTAGGGCTACCCTCATATATTATCACCCAAAAGCGCTACTGTCAATGCAACAAATGCAAAAATTTCCTAAAAACTTGTGATTATTTATTACAAAGAACGATATTTACTGTCGAAAAAGCAAATAATGCCCGCTGAGGTATTGAATAATGGTAATATGCGTAATATAATGAGGAATCATACGTAGGAGGTAAATATATGCTAGATCTCAAGTTTGTTAGAGCAAATCCTGATATAGTGATAGAAGCACTTGCCAAAAGAGGGGGCAAGATTTCTTTAGACTCTTTCTTATCACTGGAGGAGGAGCGACGCTCTATTCTGGCTGAAGTAGAAGAGAAAAAAGCCCGCCGTAATACTGTTTCTAAAGAAATAGGTAAAATGAAGCAGGCCGGCCAAGACGCCTCCTCTATCATGGCGGAAATGCGTCAGCTAGGTGACGAGATCTCGGCAATGGACAACCGTCTCAAAGAAGTAGAAGCCAGCCTCATCGACACCTTGATGGCAATCCCTAATATCCCACATCCCAGCGTGCCAGTAGGCAAAGATGATAATGATAATCAAGAACTACGTAAATGGTCCGAACCGACTAAGTTCGACTTTGAACCGCTAAATCACTGGGATATCGGCGTCAATCTCGATATTCTCGATTTCGAACGTGCGGCTAAGATCTCCGGCGCCCGTTTCACCGTCTATAAAGGATTGGGGGCCCGGCTGGAGCGTGCGGTGATCAATTTCTTCCTTGATCTCCATACCAGCGAACATGGCTACAAAGAAATTTTCCCGCCATATATGGTCAATAGTAATTCCATGCGCGGTACCGGCCAATTGCCTAAATTTGCGGAAGATATGTTCCATATCACCGGAACTGATTATTATCTCATTCCTACCGCAGAGGTGCCAGTCACCAATCTGCACTCCGGAGAAATCCTCGAGGAAAAAGATTTGCCCATTAAATATACTGCTTACACTGCCTGTTTCCGGGCAGAAGCCGGTGCTGCCGGCCGTGATACCAGAGGTCTTATCCGGCAACATCAATTCAATAAAGTAGAACTGGTCAAATTTGCTGACCCCAACAACAGTTATGAAGAATTAGAAAAACTCACTCACGACGCTGAGGATGTCCTGCAAAGACTGGGGTTGCCCTACCGGGTAGTTTGCCTCTCTACCGGTGATTTAGGCTTCAGTTCGGCTAAGACTTATGACCTAGAAGTTTGGCTGCCAGGATTTGGCGGCTACAGAGAGATTTCCAGCTGCTCCAATTTTGAAGATTTCCAGGCCAGACGTGCCAATATCCGCTTCCGCCGCGAGGGAGGTAAACCGGAATTTGTCCATACTCTCAATGGCTCGGGGGTCGCAGTTGGACGTACTGTGGCAGCTATCCTAGAAAACTATCAGCAAGCCGACGGTTCAGTAAAAGTACCTGAGGTGCTGATACCCTATATGGGCGGAGTAGAAGTGATCAAATAATAAGTGTTTTTCCCGTCAAATAAACAGCAGCCGTTCGATCAAAGAACGGCTGCTGTTTTATTAAGCGCTCTTAGACAGTTATTTTATCCAAGATACCACTGATATAGGCGATGGCCACACCGTAATTAGTCATCGGTATTTTTTGTCTTTTGGCCCTGTCTATACGGCTCATCACATATTTGCGATTAAACATACAGGCGCCGCACTGAATAATCAGATCATACCCGCTCAAATCCTCCGGATAATCGGTGCCACTGACAATATCGATAGATAAACCTTCACCGGCACGGGACCGTAATAACCGCGGCAGCTTCACTCTACCGATATCTTCTGACAAAGGGGCATGAGTACAACATTCGGCTATCAGCACACGGGACTGCTCGGTTAAGCTATCGATGGCAGCCGCCCCTTCAAGATAATAAGGCAAATCACCTTTATAGCCGGCAAACAAGACGGAAAAAGAGGTCAACCTGCTTGCTGCTGGCTTCTGTTCATAGACGGTTTTGAAAACCTGGGAATCAGTAATAATCAACTGCGGCGGAGCAGATAATGCAGCCAGGGCTGCTGCCAATTTATCGGTAGTGGTCGATACCACTATGCACTTATTATCCAGTAATTCTCTGATCGTCTGTACCTGCGGCAAAATCAGTCTTCCTGCTGGAGCCTGGATATCCTGCGGCATGACCAATAACACAGTATCCCCCTCCGCAACCAGATGAGCGACAATACTGCGGCGATCAAAATCCTCCGGCAATAGCCGCAGTAATTCCTCACGCAATTGCGCGATAGAGGAAGCATCATTGATACTAACTAGTAAAGGCGTCTGTCCGGTAGCTTCTATAACTTTCTTCTCGAGAGAACTTGGATCAGCCAGCAGATCCGCTTTTGACACGACGCACAGCACTGGAGTATCCTGTTGGCGCAGCCGCTGATACCACTGTAATTCCAGGGAAATATCCTCGCTATGGAAGAGGAGTATCGCCAGATCTGTCTTTTCCACTGCTTGAGCTGTTTTGTCAACGCGAATCTCGCCAAGATCACCTTCATCATCAAAACCAGCGGTATCGATCAGCACACATGGGCCTAAACCATGGATCTCCATTGCTTTATATACCGGGTCGGTAGTAGTACCCAAAACCGGAGAAACAATGGCTACCTCCTGACCGACAAAAACATTCAGCAGCGACGATTTTCCGCTGTTTCTGCGGCCAAAAAAGCCGATATGCAACCGATTAGCCCTAGGCGTAGAATTCAAGCTCATAGGGGCTCCTCCTTCGTTAAAAACGGAAATCTCTAGTGCCATGTTCAATAGCAGCCAAATTAGCAATAGCGATCTGGCGGGTCTTTTCCCGAGGGATATTAGCTAACTCAGCTTGGATCAATTTATTGCCAACCTCTTTAGTACGGGGCGAAGCATAGTCCTCCAGATATTCTTTCAAGGTCATCAGCGCATTGGGATGGCAGCAGTTCTGAATCTGGCCACTTTTACACAAACTCATAAAACGGTCACCAGTACGGCCTTCACGATAGCAAGCAGTGCAGAAACTAGGAATATAGCCTTTCTCCATCAGCCATAAAATCACTTCGTCAAGAGTACGGCGGTCACTGACTTCGAACTGGGCTGAATCCTCTCCTTCTGGCTCTGGTTCACAATAACCGCCAACACTGGTTCGGGAAGCGCCGCTGATCTGGGAAACACCCAGACGGAGCACTTTTTCCCGTACCGCCTGGCTCTCGCGGGTGGAGATGATCATCCCGGTATAAGGAACAGCTACTCTAATACAAGCGCAAATCTTGGCAAAGGTATCATCATCAATACCGTTATCAAAAACCTCGGGGTCAATATCATCTGCGCGCTTAATGCGCGGTACACTGATAGTATGCGGACCGACGCCGTGAACCGCCTCCAAATGCTCAGCATGCATCAACAGGGCAGCGAACTCATATTTGTAGAGCTCCAGGCCAAACAAAACGCCCAGGCCGACATCATCGATGCCGCCTTCCATAGCCCGGTCCATGGCCTCCGTATGATAAGCATAGTTATGCTTAGGTCCGGTTGGGTGCAGCTTTTCATAGCTCTCTTTATGATAAGTTTCCTGGAAAAGGATATAAGTACCAATACCGGCATCGTGCAGCTTGCGGTAATTCTCTACCGTAGTGGCTGCGATATTGACATTGACACGGCGGATGGCGCCGTTTTTATGCTTGATGCTATAGATGGTGTTAATTGATTCCAGGATATACTCGATCGGGTTCATTTTCGGGTCTTCTCCGGCTTCAATAGCCAGCCTTTTATGCCCCATATCCTGCAACGCGGTTACTTCTCTGACAATATCCTCCTGGGTAAGCTTTTTCCGGGCGATATGCTTATTTTTCAAATGATACGGGCAATAAACACAGCCATTGATGCAGTAATTGGAAAGATAAAGCGGCGCAAAAATAACGATGCGGTTGCCATAAAAATCTTTCTTGATCTGCTCCGCCAGATCATAAATCTCTTGATTTTTCTCTTCGATCTCACAAGCCAGCAATACAGAGGCTTCTTGATGGGTTAATCCTTTACGCAGCTTGGCCTTTTCGATCAAGGAGCTGATCAACTGCTCATTATTCTTATTGCTCTCAGCATAGGCGAGGGTATCTAACACCTCCTGGTGATCGATAAATTCCTCAGCCTTGAGTGATTTGGGGTCATACATAATAATCATCCTTTCTTCTGGGTCAGAGTTTTCTTTCCCATTAGTTAGTTTTATTCATTAGACCAACGGCCATTACAACCTTTTACAATCCCCACGGGCGCTCACTGCATGATAACCAATGCCCTCAATGCTTCGCAGCAGCTCATAATATCCTTCTACAGCCTCGCTGCCGCTATTGAGCTTATTATCGTAAAGCAGATAGTTTTCCCTAGCGTAAGCCGGAGAAATATTGGGCATTACCACATTAGCACCAGCCAGCAAGCCCCTCTCCCGACCATTAGCGCAGAGAGTACCCAAAGCAGTGGTAGCTGGCAGCAGAACATCCGGCAGAAGCAAGCGGATCACTGCCAGCAGGATAAGGGTCAACTCAACCGACCCAGCAGGATAATGCGCAAAAGGGGTATCATGCTGGGGGATAAAGGGACCGATACCAACCATATGCGGCTCTAAATTTCTGATATAGAGCAGATCATCTGCCAGATGTTGCCAAGTTTGGCCTGGAGAACCAACCATAAAACCACAGCCCACCTGGTAGCCAATCTCTTTGAGCTGCTCGATACAGCGGCGGCGGTGCGCCCAAGACATAGTGCTTGGGTGCAGCGAAACATAATGAGCTTCATTAGCGGTCTCGTGGCGCAATAAATAACGGTCTGCACCTGCCGCAAAAAGGGTCTGATAACTATCCCGGCTACGCTCACCGATCGATAAAGTCACTGCACAATCAGGGAAACGACTTTTGATGGCACGGATTATCTCTACCATATAGGCATCGTTGTTGGCAGCGTCCTCACCGCCTTGCAGGACAAAACTACGGATTCCCAGCGCATACCCCTGATCGCAGCAAGTGGTGATTTCTTCAGGTGTTAGCCGGTAACGCTGCAATGAGCTATTATCCCGGCGAATACCACAATAATAACAATTATTGCGGCAATAATTAGTGAACTCAATCAACCCGCGAATATAGACCTCATCGCCATATATTTGCCGCCGCACCTCTACCGCCTGCGCGAAAAGATATTTCCGACTTTGCTCATCTGGATTATTGAGGAGCTCGATAAATTCCCCTGGTTGGAGAATGCGCTCCCTACGCAGTTTATCAACCAGCCCTACCAGTCTATTCATCATCGTATACCGTATTAGAATAAAGCGTCTTGGTACTGATGCCGGGTAATTTGCCCAACTTGCCGCTTAAGGTATTGATCGCGTCCTGAGGAGCATCTAAGGCAACGCTGATAATATTGATCCCCCGTTCACGATAAGGGACACCGGTGCGGCTGATGATATAGTCGGCATATTGATGCAGCAGATTATTCATTGATTCTACCTCTTCCATACTCTCCACAATAATACCAATTATGGCAACTCTGCTGGCCAAGAGAACTCCTCCTTTCTAAAAAACGCATGCCCCAAGGCATGCGTGAAGATACTATGTCAACATACAGCCTTTCACTTAGAAATCTCTTCGTGTCAGTTTGTGACCTTTTATGTGAATTATGCTGATATCGTTGTTGAAAGCGCTGCTCGCAACTTCGATATTGTTATTATAACATAATAAGGAATTATTCGCAATAAGCAAATTTTACTACTAACCCAGTCGCCAAAGCTATTTGTTGCGTTTATTGATCCGATTTAGGACAAAAGCTAAAATAGTGAATGCTACTAAAATAACAATGATATTAAGAATATCGGAATTAAAGGCTACTCCTAGCATAAGCTCCCGCTCCTTATTATGTCGATTTAGCTGATATTTATTTTAACATAAAGTACTGCTGAAGTAAATATTAGCTAAGTATAAAGAATAAAGGACAATCAAATATAGTGATAAGAAAACCCAGGGCAGACCGTTTGGTCTGCCCTGGGTTCTGTTTCCTACTAAAATCTTATTTTCTTCTTAACTAGCGCCTAAAGGATATCTTACTATCCTCTGATTGACTAAACCATGAGAGATCTTTATCTCTCCAGATAGTTCATCAGGATCTGCGCTACCTCTGCCCTAGTCGCAATCCCCTGTGGGTCCAGATTGTTGGCGCCTTTGCCATGCAGCACTCCCTGCCCAACTGCCCAGTT
>CALYAP010000015.1 GCA_944393575.1 uncultured Clostridia bacterium | reverse complement strand
TCTAAAGCTTCTACCGGCAATATTCAGATGGATTTGACTAGAACTGATATGACCGAATTTATTAACCAGATTATGGGGGAATACCAGGAGAGATTTAGAACCGTTCATTTGGAAAGTGTAGTCACTGTTCCGGAGGAAAGAGTCTACATTCTGGCCGATGGCCGTTCACTATGGCGGGTATTTGATAATCTGCTTAACAATATCTGCAAGTATTCACAGCCTAATACCCGCGTGTTCATTGCAATGACAGCCTCAAATGATAAAGTGATGATTTCGCTCAAAAATACTTCGCGCGATTTGCTCAATATCCCAGCTGAGGATCTGCTGGAGCGTTTTGTCCGGGCAGATAGTTCGCGCAATAGCGAAGGCAGCGGATTAGGACTTTCGATTGCCAGGAGCCTTACTGAGCTGCAAAAAGGCACTTTAGAGCTTTTTGTGGATGGAGACCTGTTTAAGGTTATTTTAACCTTTGACCGTATCAACAATTAATCAATAACAGTTTTATGACTGATGAACCAGGAGAGAAAAATGAAAATCATTGTTTTAACCAGTAAATTTGGTATGGGCCATTATTCAGCTGCTAAAACGCTGACAGAACACCTACAGCAAGCTGTCCCGCATCATCAGACTTATTTAGCTGATTTTTACCAAATAGCTTTTCCCAACCATTTTCAGACCATTTATAAGAGCTATACCCGCCTGATGTTGCATGGCGGTAAACTGGTCAATTCGGCTAATAAAAGCATCACCAATGACGAGCAGGGGCTGCCTAAATCATTGAAATTACCGGAGCAATTTTTGCTTCATCGGCTTAGCAGTTATCTGGATCAGGAACAGCCGGATATTGTTATTACTACTTATTCATTTGCTTCTTATCTGGTGTCAGAGTATAAGCGGCTTCATCAGGGCGCTTGCTCTCATATTACTTGTATTACTGACATTGGGGTACATAATGTATGGGTTAATCCGGATACCTCGTTCTATTTAGTGGCTTGTGAGGAAACGAAAAATGCTCTGCTCAAACGTGGTGTGGATGAGAAAGATATTGCCATTAGCGGCATTCCGATCAGCCCAGCGTTTCATCCAATCAACCAGGCAGCAAAGCGGCAGAAGAAAAAAGAGTTGTTGCTGATGGGCGGTGGATTGGGCATGCTACCGGAAACCAAATCTTTTTATAAATCCTTGTCTGATATACCTAATTTACATACCACCATTGTTTGTGGAAAAAACAATAGGCTAAAGGAAAAGCTGGTGGCTGCCGATTTACCTCATTTGACAATTTTAGGTTGCATCGATGATGTGGCTCAACGTATGGCCCAGGCGGATCTTTTTCTGACTAAGCCAGGCGGGATCAGTACTTTTGAGGCGATAGGTGCAGAGCTGCCATTGCTGTTGTTTCCTCCCACATTAGAACAGGAAATCAAAAATTGTAATTTTATCGTCCGCAATGGTTTGGGTAAACAATTGTCTGGTAAACCTTCCAGTTATGCTGAGCAGATCGCTTTTCTTATCAATAATGAGTTAAAGCTGGCGGATATTCGCCACAGCATGCATCGCTTCAGAATGCATTTCGATACTGATGCTGTCATTGATTTTATTATGAAAGAAGAAGGCCGGATGCAAGAAAGAAGGGCGGTTTAATGTTGTTATTCCGCATTACTGCTGGGGCAGCAGCTATGATCTGGGTTATCTATGCCATTATCCCCACCTGCTATTATCGTTATCTTCATCTTAATTCTTTGGATCCTTCCGCGGATGAACATAGTTTATTGCTCAGTTTTGACGATGGGCCGGATGAAAATTATACGCCGCAACTGCTAGATATCTTAGCTAAACACCAGGTTAAGGCAATTTTCTTCCTCCCTGGGTTTAAGGCGGAGATGCATCCTGATCTGGTACGGAAGATCGCAGAACAAGGTCATCAAATCGGCTTTCATGGGTACCAACACCGTAATCCATGGAGCATGGGCTTTTTCCACACTGCCAGAGATTTTCATCGTGGCTTAGCGGCGCTGAAAAGGCTGGGCATTAAGCCTTACTGGTACCGGCCTCCTCATGGTACCATCACTTTAGGCAACTTATTGCTTGCCAAAAAGGCCGGATTGCGTCCTATGCTATGGACTGTGCTGGTTGGTGATTGGCGCAATATCGGAGGAGATGAAGTGTTGGCAAGGTTATGGGACAAGGTTTCCATAAGGGAAGTCATTTGTCTTCATGATTCTGGAGAAAGCACTGGAGGGGAGCAGGGGGCACCCAATGGTACGTTATCTGCTGTAGAACGTTTTATTCCCCAGGCATTAGCTGGGGGATATCAATTTATCGAACCAAGGAACGGTGTTTGTAATGAAAATGCTGATAAATAAAAAAGAGCATATTATTTGCCTTATTAGTGTAGTTGTTTTGTTAGCATTGACTGGTGTTTTCCTTTTTAAAGATAGAGAGCTTTCGGATATTTTTGCCTTGCTGGCTGGCACTGATTTACGCTTTATCTTTTTGGGATTATTAGCTATGGTGCTCTTTTTTGCTTTCGAAGCAAGAGCGATACAGATTTTGCTGCAACCTTTAGCCGGTAAGAGAAAATACCCAGTTTTTTATCGTTATGCGCTGATAGATTTTTACTTTAGCTCTATCACCCCAGGATGCAGTGGTGGACAACCATCCCAGTTGTATTTTATGCATCGTGATAATATCCCGGTCAGCTCTTCATCACTGGCGCTTTTAACTTATAATACTTGTTGCCATATAGCGGTTTTATTGATCGCCGGCGTTACTTTAAGTATTAGCGGTTTTGGCCTTTTAGACAAGATCGGCGTTTTTAAATACCTGTTAGTTTTCGGTGTGCTGGCACAGAGTTTTTTAGTGGTCTTTTATCTTATCGCCATTTTCAATAAAAGACTGGCAGCTTTTATTGTCCACACTATCGTTAAAATTTTAACTAAAATCCGGGTCATTAAAGATAAAGAGGCTGCTCTTGCCAAAGTGGATGCGCAGATCGAGGACTATCGTCGTGGCGCTGGGTATATTAAGCAAAACCCCATGCTTTTGCTTCGTACTCTATTGATATCTTGTTTAAATCTCATCGCCTTGTATTCAGTGCCGTTTTGGATCTTTAATGCTTTTGGCCTCAGTGGTTTTACTTTTTGTGATCTTATCGCTGCCCAGGTAGCCCTGACCTTATGTGTTGAGTCTCTGCCAATTCCCGGTGGCATGGGAGTGACAGAAAGTGGCTTTCTGCTGATCTATGCCAGCATTTTTGGCAGTAATTTAGTGGTTCCTGCTTTACTGCTTACTAGAGGCCTAAATTATTACACTGGTCTTTTAGTTGGCGGCATTGCTTCCGCCTATTCTATGCGGAAAAAGAAGGTTTCGCTACCGGTATCCTCCTCCCTTGTTTCCTGTACCGGGGGAGGCGGTAATGCTGCCGATATCTAATGAGGTGATTTTCTAATAGTTAACCAATAAGCTGACTGCTTTAAGCAGGCAGCTTATTATCTGTAATGGCTCAAACAGGTGAAATATCCTTGTTGGTGCAGATGTGGTGAGTCTTTCTAAAGATTGTCAATAAAGGGGTAATTTGTTATAATAGAGAAAAATTTGGCGGTCAGCTTGATATAGAAAGGGATCTTTAACCATGATACAGGATATAGCTCCACATCAATTAGATAATTCTTTCAAGGTTCAGACGCCTATGTACTCGGACCGTTTATTTATCTTTCGTGATAAAAAAGTGCTGGTCAGGAAGACCGATGGGGATATCGCTATCCCGCTTTTCAGCAATATAACTCCATATTGGCCAGAAGTCTCAGACTATGCACGGTATCTTTTTTCTATTGATGAAGAAAACTTTTTCCTTGTTGATGAGAGCAAAGCTAATATTGTTCTTCCTAGCGAGTATGGTTTGGAGAATATCAATATTTTTCGCACTATGGAGCCTCAGCATTTAGGTTTTGCCGGAATCACCGCCCATCAGCTTTATCGTTGGTATGAGGATAATGCTTTTTGTGGCCGTTGCAGTCATCCCATGATCGATAGTACTATTGAACGGGCTAGGTGTTGTCCTACCTGTGGTTATATCACTTATCCGCATATTTCTCCAGCTATCATTGTGGCTATCACTGACGGGGAGCGGCTGTTGATGGCTAAAAATGGCTATTATCAGCATTTTGCCTTAATTGCCGGCTTTGTGGAATTTGGCGAGACCTTTGAAGATACGGTGCGTCGCGAAATTTATGAAGAAGTTGGTCTAAAGGTCAAAAATATCCGCTATTATAAAAGCCAACCGTGGGCTTTTAGTGGTACGGAGATGGTTGGTTTTTTTGCCGATCTCGATGGTGATGATACCATTACCCTGCGGGATAATGAATTGCAGGATGCTAAATGGGTTAGCTATGATGAGATCCCACAGAACAGAGATCATCTCAGTATTGCCCAAGAAATGATCGAGATAGTACGTCAGCGTAAACATACAACATTGAATAATAGATGAATAATTGGCAGGTGCATTGACAGCAGAACATAGATAATGATATGATAAAGCACAGTTCAAACATTAGATAATGTTTTGGGAGGAAAATATTGTTATGAAAAAATTATTTATTGGCTGTATGATTTTGCTTACCGTAGTTGCTTTTTGCGCCTGCAGTAACGGGGATAATCAAAATGATGGTAATGATACTCAGCTGACCAGCGATACCGATATTGCTGATTTTGAGAATTTGAGTTCTTTGCCAGAGTATACAGGAGCTGGTAATGTGGTCACTCCTTGGGATGATCCTGAAGCCACTTCTGGATTCTGGGTAACTGATGCTAATCTCGACGCCATGAAAGCTTATGGTGAGGAGCTTGTAAACGATGGCTGGATTCTCAATGAGAGTATCGATGATTATGATCCAGAAGCAATTCTTTATTATGATTCTGCAGATGGTGAAAAATTGCTCCAATTAAAGTTGATGGATGAAACATTTATCCGCGTCACCTTGGGCAGTATGGAAGATGTTGCTAATCTGTAATAAGTAATAAAAGTTAAATAAAATAGCGGGAGTTAAATAACTCCCGCTATTTTATTTAATGGCTGGGTTGGCAAAAAGCTAAAAGGTAATGGGAAAAAGTAAAACATAAACGGTAAATAGGCAACCGCAAAGAGTAAAAGAAAAGCGCCCTTAGCAAGGACGCTTGGCTGGGGTGAATGGATTCGAACCATTGTATGACGATTTCAGAGACCGTTGCCTTACCGCTTGGCGACACCCCATTATATAATTATTAAATTTGTGGTCGGGGCGACAGGATTCGAACCTGCGACCCCTTGATCCCAAATCAAGTGCGCTAGCCAAGCTGCGCTACGCCCCGCCGCAAATACAACATTGGTATTATAACCAATATTACCGGTAATTGTCAATTGATTTTTTACCAATTTATGTAAGATATTTGTGATAAAATTGTTGTAGTGAGAATAATTAGTGGCTATGGCAGGTTTTCTTTGCCTTCTAGTAGAAAATTGTACTATTAAAATATATTTAGTTATTAAGATTTTGTACTACATGAGTTGTTTTGTGACGCTCTAAATAAAGGAACTAGTGGATCATGAAAATAACCTTTTTAGGCGCTGCCAGGACAGTAACAGGATCATGCTATCTTTTGGAACATAACGGCTGTAGCTTTTTGGTTGATTGCGGTATGTTCCAGGGCAATAAGGCGGTCAAGGAATATAACTATGGGGATTTTGCCTTTAATCCAGCTGTTATTGACTTTGTCTTATTGACTCATGCCCATATTGATCATAGCGGCCTGCTGCCAAAGTTATGGAGGTATGGCTTTACTAATCCTATTTATACTACCACCGGCACTGCGTTATTATCAGAGATCATGCTTCCGGATTCTGGCTATATCCAGGAGATGGAGGTTGAGCGTAAAAATAGGAAGCTTACCCGCGCGGGGAAGAAACTATTGACACCGATTTATACTGCTGCTGACGCTACAGCGATGCAGCATCTTTTTCATCCAGTAGCCTATAACGAAAGCTTTTATCCGGCTGATGGCATTGAGGTGATATTACGTGACGCCGGTCATATTTTAGGCTCTGCGATGGTTGAGATATATTATCAAGAGCAGGGGCAGCGCCATAAAATAATTTTTACCGGTGATTTGGGCCGCAATAACCAGGCGATAGTGGAAGACCCCTTCACAGAGGAAAGCTGTGATTTTTTGACCATTGAATCTACCTATGGTGACCGTCTTCATGCCGGTGGCTTTGAAGAAGAGAAGCCGCGTTTTGCTCAAATCATTAAAGAAACAATCAGCCGTGGCGGTAATGTAGTGATCCCTGCCTTTGCCGTTGATCGTACTCAGGATATTCTGATGCTCTTTTATGAAATGCAGCAGACCAAGATGATTCCGGTAGTGCCTATTTATGTCGATAGCCCGATGGCTGTTAAAGCCACAGAGATTTTTGCTGCTCATCCGGAATATTTTGATGCTGAGACAGTAGCTCTTTTTCGCAAAGAGGGCAAAGCTCCGTTTCTGCTGGATAATATGACCTACGCTCGTACTGCTGCTGAATCGATGCGTTTAAACGAGATCAATGGGGCTGTAATCATCTCGGCCAGCGGCATGGCTGATGCCGGGAGGATCAAGCATCATTTGAAGCATAATCTGTGGCGGCCTGAATCCTCGGTAGTCTTCTTCGGCTTTCAAGCTGATGGCTCGCTTGGGCGGCGTTTGCTCGACGGTGAGAGCAAAGTGACTATTCATGGGGAAGAGATCGAGGTCAGAGCAAGCATATATAATATGGACGGTTTTTCAGCCCATGCTGATTATGAGGAAATATTGGCATGGTTAGGACAATTTAAGCAACTACCAAAGCAGATCTTTGTTACTCATGGGAATGAATCTAGCGCCCTATCGCTGGCACAAAAGATTACAGAGCAATATCATGTGACAGCTTTAGTTCCGCGTTTGGGCGATATTGTTGAGTTAGCTCAAGAGGCTGCTCAGGTTTCTGGTAACAGTGGCAGAGAAGAGATATTCACCACAGATAAACTTTATGCTGATATTGATACTGCCCTGCAAAAGATTATTGCCGGCAATGACCTTGACAAATTGATCCGCATTCGCGAGTTTTTAGATAATCTAGCTAATTAAGTATGGACGGGGTATAGTTAAGTGAGTGGGAAATACGGCCACAATAAAATAATGATCGATTTTATGCAGCAAATGCTTTCTGATACAGTAGTTTATCCTTATGCTTTGATCCGTGATTATGAAGCGTTAGATCTTGATCCCGCCGAGGCGCTTCTTTTGCTGAGAATCTTGCATCCATATTATCTTAAAGGCGATTTAACAGTGGCAGATGTCTCTTCGGAGTTGTCAGTATCAGAGAATGAGGCAAAGCTTATTCTCCTGCCTTATCTGGATAAACAGTTGCTGGAGGAAGATCCGGTAACACATCATATTAACTGTAACGGTATAATTGAAATTTTCTATGAAAAATGGATTAGCGAGCAGCGTCAGAAAAAGACTGCCCGAACAGGTAAAAAAAATTCTGCAGCACCGATGCTAGATAAAGAATTACTGCATAATCTTTCCCAGCTTTATCATTCTTTTGAACGCGAGCTAGGTAATACCCTCAGCCCTATCCAAAGCGAAGAGATACGTAGTTGGTTGGAGCAAGATCAAATGCCTCCAGAGTTGATTGAAGAGGCACTTAAACGCGCGGTATTGCAGGGAAAAAGGAACTTTGCTTATATCAAATCGATTTTGACCAAATGGCGTGAAGCTGGCTATACTACCCTGGACGAGGTTATTAAAAATGATTTGAAGCCGGGGAAAAAAGGTAGCTCCAAAAGTCAGTCGAAACGTGGCGAAAACAAAAAAAGCCAATATAATGAAATTTATGATAAATATTAATGGAGCTTAGCTATGGAAAAGTTATCTGAGCAATTAAATGGTCTTGCTGCGGAATTTGTCAAAATGGCCGAAGACAGCGATCTTGATGATAAAGATATTTATACTTGCCCTATATGCCGTGATTGTGGTTGGATTATTGAGGGAACCAGTGCTCGTCCCTGTGTCTGTCAGATAAGGGAGGAGAGTAACGAACGCCGTCTGCCGATCCCTCATTTACAGCAAATGCTATTTAGCAATTTTGATTTGAAACTCTATCCGGAGAATATTAAAACTCCTAATGGAAATAGTTACCGACAGATTGCCCGTGAGGCTCTTTCAGCTGCCATGGCGTTTGCTAATTCTTTGGCCAAGGGGATCAATCGGCCGGGGCTAATCTTTGAAGGAGCGGTCGGTAGCGGCAAAACTTTTTTGGCCGCAGCTATTGCGAATGAATTGTTAGCCAAGGGTGTAGATGTAGAATTCATTGTGGTACCGGAATTTCTCGATCAACTACGGCAGCAGATACATAGCAATGACGATAGCGAAACAGCCTTGATCAACCGCATCAAGGACGTTCCGGTACTGGTTTTTGATGATATGGGGGCGCATAATTTTAGCCCTTGGGTGCAGAATATCCTTTTCACCATCATCAATTACCGTCTCAACCACCAACTACCGATATTGATAACGACTAACCTTGATATGGATGAGCTCTGTGATGCTGTGGGCGATCGGATCGCCTCTCGATTGATGGAGATCGGCACCAATGTTAAATTGTTCATTGATAAAGATATCCGCCTGAAGTTGTTTAAGAAAGGGCGCAATAAATGGTAACAGACGCTATTATTTTTGATTTTGATGATACATTGGTGGCTACCAATGTAATCTTCGAATCAGTGCGAGAGGAGTTTTTTGCCCAGATGGCGGCGCTCGGTTTTACTGATCAGGAGGCCATCGCCGAATATCTCAATCAAACTGATATCAATAATGTTTTGGCCTTGGGATATATGGGCAAAGATTGTTTTCCGCGGGCGATGGGGCAGACCTATCAACACTTTGCGGCCTTATCTAAGCAGATTTATGATCCGCAAATAGCTCATAGCTTGGAAAACATTGGCTGGCAAGTCTATGAAAGGGAGGCGGACTATCTGCCAGGCGCGGAAGAGCTCTTATCCTCTTTGCAGGGGCAAGCAAGGCTCTTCCTTTTGACCCAGGGGGATACTGAGGTTCAAAAACGTAGGTTAGACCGCCGCGGGGTGCTGCAATATTTTGATGATTTCCGTATCGTAATCAACAAAGATATCGCGGCATATCGTTCCTTTGTTGTGGATATGGATATAGAAGTGGCACATTCCTGGATGGTTGGCAATAGCCTTAGATCTGATATTAACCCGGCTTTGGGTGTAGGGCTTAGGGCGGTGCATTATCAATTGCCAGCTTGGGATTTTGAGCATGAAGAGGCCATCGGCGAACATTACTCGATAACTAATCTGCTTGATTTAGAGGAGTTGATAAAACAATGAAAATTAAAACCGCTATTATCCAATTTAATATTACTGAGGGGCAGATTGACACCAATATGCATAAAGCGGAGGAGCTGCTCACTGCGGCAGCACAGGAGCAGGTTGATTTATTAATCTTGCCGGAGATGTGGAACAGCGGTTTTGATTTTACCCATTTGTCTGCTTTTGCCCAGGATTTTAGTGGCGAAGCAGTTGCGCTGCTGCGGGAGACTGCCCGGCGCTTTGGAGTCTTTATTATCGGCGGCAGCTTTGCCGAAAAGAAGCATGGCCAGTTTTATAATACCTGCCCGGTAATCGACCGCACTGGGGAAGTGATCGCTAAATATCGTAAAGTGCATCTTTTCAGCCATTATTTGCAGGAGCACCTTTATTTGCATTCAGGTGAGGAGTGGGTTTTGACTGATTATGAGCAGGAGGGCGAAAGTATCCGTTTGGGTCATATGATCTGCTATGATCTGCGTTTTCCAGAATTCGCCCGTAATTTAGCACTGCGCGGCGCCAGAGTTTTTACTGTCCCTGCCGGATGGCCACTGGCTCGCATCAGTGAATTTGAAGTGTTGTGCCGCGCTAGAGCGATTGAAAACAGGAGCTTTCTTGTTTGTACTAATTATACTGATACCATCAATAAGGAATACTGTGGCAATTCGATGATTATTTCCCCCTTTGGGGAGATTCTGACTAAGATGGTTAATGAAGAGGGCTATGCCATCGGGGAGATCGATACTGCTGTTTTGAACCAGCCTACTACCTTTAATTCAATAGCTGATCGCAGACAAATTTTAGATGAGATAGATGATAATCAACTGTGATTGGAGGTTGATACTATGAAAAAGTTGCTCTTGGTATTGATAGCAGCGGCACTGGTTTTAACAGCTTGTAGCCATGAGCCAGATGATGACACTAGTCTAAATGGAGAGACTCCTGGAGGAGAAACCCCGCAAATTTTAACCGTTGGCACTGTCTATAATGCTGATGTTGTCAATATTCGTATGGAGCCTGATGACCAGGCGAGAATCTTGGATACTGTGAGTAGAGGAGAGATGTTCGAAATAGTGGATTATGATCCGCAGGCCCAGTGGCAAAGACTGAATTATCGTGGTGAAACTGCTTATATCAGTAGCGACTATATTTATATGCAGGAGTGGGAGAGCGGCACACAAGTAGATATCGGCACTATCGTTGGGGATGGATCAATTGTCAATGTATACAGACACCCTTGGCCGGAAAGTGATGTTGTCCTAAATGCCCTAAAGGGAGCTAAATTTGTGGTAGTTACCATTGATGAAGAGTCTGGTTGGTATCAGGTTGGCTTTCCGGATGGGGTAGGATATATTGAACCGCAATATTTGGATATTCGCTCTACCACGATTGACAATGCTTTTTTTGGTTGACCGGTAGCATAGTTTAAAAAGAAAACAGCCTCTAAGGGCTGTTTTATAATAGAGTAAAATAAAATCGAATAGACAATATTAAATCCGAACCCAAGTATAGCTTAGGTTCGGATCGTTTATGGTATGCCCGATTGGGATCGAACCAACGCTTCCGGCTCCGGAGGCCGGCGCTCTATCCACTGAGCTACGGGCACTTAACCGCTTCATTATTTTAACGCAAACAAAGCCATAAGTCAAATGGATAGCTAATTTATGGCAAGATAATATTTTATCTTACCGGGGTGTAATCGATTTGCGATTCTTCATCTGTGGCTTCCAGCTTAAAAATGACTGGCCGCAGCCCATCGTTGCAGCTGCAGATAGCTATACCTGGTTTCTTAATCCAGTCGCCATAATAAAAGAGCTCTTTATCTGCGCCATGGGCAAGGGCAAAGACATATTGATAAATAGCTTTCCATGCTTCATCGCATAGGCCTTCAGGTTTAGCATAATCTGCATAGAAAACATCTCCTGCTTTGAGCATAGGGCAGGCGGTAAGACCTTCAATGCCATATTCTTGCGCTAATTCTTTATCTAGGGTAGTTTTTAGTACGGTTATTTTGACTTTTTTCATATGATTGCCCTCTTTCTATAACCAGATGCCATCACTCTATCTAGTTTAATCCAGCTGATAGTGAATGTCAAATGGCATAATGATTATTAGCAAGATGAAGATTCACTGCTTTTGTGGGGATATTCTTTACATAGACAGGCGAAATGGAGTAAAATAAAATAATCATGGTAAAGGATAAGCAAAAGATGGCCAATACATATGTAGTGATCGACCTGGAAACAACTGGTCTGGATAATACTTATGATAAGATAATTGAAGTCGCTGCTGTTAAGATCAGAAGAGGGCTTATTGTTGAAGAATTTTCTTCTTTGATAGCTATAGATACTCCATTGACCGAAGAGATCAGCTCCCTGACCGGGATTACTGATGAGATGCTGGAAAATCAACCGCGTATAGAGGCGGTTATTCCAACGTTGGCGGAGTTTATTGGCGAGGCGGACATCATCGCTCATAATGCGGATTTTGACCGCTCTTTTTTGGTGCGTCATTGGCCTGATGAGCGTAGTTGGATAGATAGCATCACCTTAGCACAGATCGTTTTTCCTTGTGAGCCTTCTTATTCTTTAGCTTGGCTCACTAAAGCTCTTGATATTGATAATAACAATGCTCACCGTGCCCTCTCTGATGCGCTGGCTACAGCGGAGCTGTTTATCCGCATGGAAAAAGAGTTGAGTACTTTTCCTGATTTTCTGAAGGAAAAATTAGCGCAGCTCTGTGAAGGGGACGATTCTGCTTTAGCTGCTTTTATCAGCAAATGCTGTGCCAACAGAGCAGTGTCTGTTCCCGCAAATAAAGAAAAGATCACTCGGAGCTCTTCTCCTAAACGGGAGATCAATGAAGAGTATTGCCTGGATATTGATAGTTTAGAAAACTATTTAGGCGAGTCTGCTGAGTTTAAAGAGCGAATACCCGGCTTTGAGGAGCGTCCGCAGCAGCTGCGCTTGGCTCAAGAGGTTGCCAAAACGCTCAATAACGGTGGCTGTCTATTGGCTGAGGCAGGAACAGGTACCGGCAAGTCTTTGGCTTATTTGCTGCCCGCGGCTCAATATGCCCGAGGCAGTGGCAAACAAGTAGCAGTCTCTACCCATACCCGCAACTTACAGGAGCAGCTATGGCAAAAGGATATCCCAATGTTGTCCAATCTGCTCAATACTCCGGTGAAAGCTGCGGTTTTGAAGGGGCGGAGTAATTATCTCTGCCAACGCTTATATAAATATTTCGCTAATGAGCCTACTGATGACCTCCGTTATTTTTTGATGCGGGTGGCGGTATGGCGCGTGCAAACACATGACGGAGAAAAAGGCGAACTATCACTCAATTCTTTTTCCCGCCGCTATTGGCAACGCCTTTGCGCTTCCCGAGAGAATTGCGCTCCTTTTTGTCCTTTCCGCCAAAGGAATAGTTGCTGCGTGCAAAAAGCCCGTATTAAAGCTGCTGAGGCAGATATTCTGATTATCAACCATTCTCTTTTGATTGCTAATGCTGCCAATGAAGGCGGTTTGTTGCCAGAGCTGCCTTATCTGATTATTGACGAGGCCCAGCACTTAGAGCATGCCACAGAAGATCAGCTAACATCTGTGTTGGACTTTTTTGATATCTTGAATCTCTTAGGCCGGTATGAGCGTAAAGAACGCGGTAAAAGGGTGGGGGTTATCCCTTCTTTGGAAAAGGCGGAAACTAATCTTTTTGATAATCTATTGCAAGAACGCTTAGTCTCTTTTGCGGCTAAATTGAGCGACCATATTGCTGCAGTGTTGGCAGCAGCAGAAAAATTCTATGAGGTGTTAGATCAATTTTTCCAGGAAGAGCGTTCCCACCAGTCTTTTTTGCCGGTAAAGATCAGGGTTATGCCGGAGCATCGTGTAGACCCAACCTGGCAGCTGATTGCTCAGCTGGGTGAGGAATTATCTGCTGCCTTGAATAGCTTAGCTGCAGATAGCTTTGCTGTTTTGGATATGGTCAAGGCCAGCACTATCGATGATGATGAGCATGCCACATCACTTCCTAAGGGATGTGAAGAGCTATTCAGCCTTGGTAATACCAGCCGCGAATTAGCTGGTACAGTTGCTGCATGCATCAATGAAGAGAATGATAATTTCGTGGCCTGGGTCGAATATAGCGACACCCAACGTAAGCCTTCTATCAATATCGCTCCGGTAGAGATCAATGAACTTTTGCATGATCTTCTCTATGAAAAGACGGAAGCCTTGATTATGACTTCCGCAACTTTGGGCATTGGTAAGGATTTTTCTTATTTTAAAGAGCGTACCGGATTAGATCTGCTGCCGATTCCGCCACGGGAATTGACCTTGCCTTCTCCTTTTTTCTATCGGGATCAGGCTCTTTTTGCTATTGTCAATGATCTTCCTGATTGGAGCCGTTGTAGCGAGATCGAGGCTGTTGCCGCTATCTCTTCGGCATTGATTAGATTGTTGACGGCATCTAAAGGCCGGGCTATTGTTTTATTTACCTCGCATACCCAGTTGAAAAATGTTTATAAGGAAATTTCCGGCCCACTGAAAAAAGAGGGTATCAGCGTTTTAGCCCATGGTATCAGCGGTGCTCCTTCGATGCTTTTGGAACGATTGAAAACAGAAGATAACTGCTGCATCTTGGGTGCGGCCAGCTTTTGGGAAGGAGTGGATGTGATTGGCGAAGCTCTTTCCCTGATTGTAGTGGTGAGGTTGCCTTTCTGGCCACCGAATACGCCTTTGGCAGCTACCCGTATGGAAAGGATAGAGGCAGAGGGGAAATCTCCCTTTTGGGATTATAGCTTGCCCATGGCTTTAATCCGTTTTAAACAAGGGTTTGGACGCTTGATTCGCTCTGATAAAGATAGCGGTGTTTTTTGCGTATTAGATAAGCGTATTTTAGAGAAACGTTATGGAGCGAGCTTTATCCGTTCTTTGCCGGAAATGCGTCGGGTCAGCGGCAGTACTGACGACATTGCTGGGGAAATAAAAAAATGGTTGGAATAGGAACAAAATCATCTCTTTGGCATACACTATGATAAAAGCTCCTTCCGGAGGGTTGCTTATGAAAATTTATTATTTCAGATTACCCAAGTTTCTCAAAGCTCTTTTCACTCCCAGAGGCGGTAAATAATACCGCCTCATTTTATACCCAAAAAGCCTCCGGCCATGCCCGGCAGGCAGCAGCATAGTAATTGTATCGGGATAGATACCCCATTGCTTGACCTGAATAGCAGCAGGATAATAAAAAGAAAAAGTGAGCAGATCAGCCCGGTGATCAATCCCCGGCTGCCATTAAGTCTTGCTGCCAGAAAGCCGCCGCCAAAGGCTGCAATGGCTATGATGACTATAGCAAAGGCCGATAAGCTGCTATCCATCAGGCTGGTGTTATAGATGATGATCGATGAGATAAAGGATAGTACCAGTATTGCAATGACTGCCGCACCTAACCCTATGGCAATGCCTTTAAGTGTATGTAGAGAGAATCCATTTAAAATATCTTTATTCATAGCTTCCTCCTTGATATTGGTAGATGATCTTGCTATATTCATAGATATGCGACGAGCCTTGCAATATGCTTGACGCTCAAGCTTATTTGGCATACAATATTAAAATAGTGCTGAAACTGAGTCCTATTGGAGGGATCATTAATGGATAGAGAAAAGATTATTGCTGCGGTAGGCGATATTTTAGAAGCGATCGGTGAAAATCCACAGCGGGAAGGTTTGTTGCGGACGCCGGAGCGGGTGGCGGATATGTATGCGGAGATCCTGGATGGCATCGCTAAAGATCCAAAAGAATATCTGGTTACGCAATTCACTGAGGACAAGCATGAAGAGATGGTGATTGTCCGCGATATTCCTTTTTCATCGATTTGCGAGCATCATTTAATGCCTTTTATTGGCAAAGCGCATGTGGCATATATTCCCGAGGGCGGACGGATTACCGGTCTTTCCAAAATCGCCAGAGTGGTTGAGGGATATTCGCATCGCTTGCAGCTTCAGGAGCGGCTTACTACAGAGATTGCCGATGCTTTTATGGAAGTTCTTAAGCCCATGGGAGTCTTGGTTGTTATTGAGGCCGAACACTTATGCATGAGTATTCGCGGAGTTAAAAAACCCGGTTCTCTGACGGTTACCTCTGCTGTACGTGGCATTTTTCATAAAACAGTTACCCGTTCTGAGGCGCTAAGCCTCATCAAGTCGTCAAGGTAAGGTGAAGAAATGGCTAAAAGAACACCGATAGAAACCAAAAAACAACGCACTACCGCTACTTGGATTAAAGAAATAGTGATCGTCTTTGTTTGTGCGCTAGCTATTGCTGTGGTGATCAAATCATTTTTGATCGATAGCAGGGTAGTTCCTTCCAGCTCGATGTATCCAACTATAGAAGTTGGCGATAGGGTTTTGATGTGGCGCCTGGCTTATGCCTTTGGTAATGAACCAGAGCGGGGCGATATCGTGGTTTTTGAAGCTCCTGATGAGTTGAATGAAAGCTCTGACCTGATCAAACGCATTATTGGACTTCCTGGAGAGACTGTTGAAGTTAGAGGAGGCGCTGTTTATATTGACGGTGAGCTTTTAGATGAGGACGGCTATCAACATGCCATTGCTGAATATGAGTATGGACCGGTCACCGTCCCTGATGATTGTTATTTTATGCTGGGGGATAACCGTAATAGGAGTGTGGATAGCCACGAATGGGATGATCCCTTTATCCACATAGACGATATCAAAGGTAAGGCGATCTTTAGATATTGGCCAATTTCGCGTATGGGAGGTATCTAGATGAAGGTCTTGATTAGCAATGACGATGGCATCCGAGCCACAGGTCTCAGGATTCTGGCGCAGGAGATGAGCAAAGTTGCTGATATCTATATTGCTGCTCCGCTGAATGAAAAGAGCGGCACCAGCCATGGATTGACCACAACTACACCTTTACGCGTGTATGACCATCAGATGGATGATTTGACCGAACACGCTTGGGCTGTCGATGGTACGCCTGCGGATTGTGTCAAATTAGCAGTCGATGCCCTAATGCCTTCTCCTCCAGATATCGTTCTCTCGGGTATTAATCATGGTCCTAATCTGGGAACGGATATTATTTATTCTGGTACTGTCGCTGCTGCTATGGAAGGATATCTTAATGGCTTCCCAGCTTTGGCTCTTTCGGCAGCAGGAATTAGACGAGGAAAGGGCAAGGGCAATTATCTGTATACCGCAAAACTGGCAGTTAAGCTCTGTCAGCAGATCGCCCGTGACGATTTTCAGACGCGGGTTTTCTTTAATGTCAACGTGCCTGGTTGCCAGCCAGAAGATGTGCAGGGAATAGTTTATACTTATATGGGCTGGCGTTGGTATAATGAGCCTTTTAGCAAGAGAACCGATCCTAGAGGGCGCGATTATTACTGGTTGCAGGGCCAGATCGATGACAGTAAATGTGGACAGGGCAGCGACGTAGAGGCTTGCAATAAAGGCTTTGCTACTATCACCCCGATTCATGCTGACTTTACCGATTATGCTTTGTTGAATCAATTACGGGAACAGCCTTTTATTTTTGACCCCGGCGAATTTTGATCAGCCCTCCTTGCAAATAAAGGCTGATTAGGTAAACTGCTGAGACTGCTAAGGCTTCCAGGAGTAGGGTAGAGATGCTTTGGTCGACCAGTAATTGCGGGGAAAAGAATTTTTGACTATAATATGCCAAGGCAGTGATAGCTGCCGCTACCAAAGGACGAAATGCGATATTTTTCCAATCTAGTTTCACCTGTGTTTTACGGTAAAAGCTGAAAAGATTGAGGACAAAACCGCTTATCCAGCAAAGATTAACAGCGATTACTGTACCATTGATCCCTAATGATGGTAGCGGCGTCAGCAGGACGATACCAATGATCAGGATCACCCCGCTGATGATATTGTTGATGAACAGAGTTTTGACCTCACCTAATCCTTGCAAAACACTGGTTAGTGTGGTTTGTAGATACATGAACATTCCGCCGATAGTCAATAATTGCAATAACGATGCGGCGGGACGATTATCAAAGATCAAGGTACATAATGGCTCGGCGAAGATGAACAAAAGCAGCATGCCTAAAAGGGTGAATGAAGACGAGGCCTGCATGGAGTCATTAACTCTTTTGCTCAATAGCCGGCGGCCGCTGATATCATAAGTCATGCTTTCGGCAACAGCAGGAAGTACTGATACGCTGAGGGCCGCAGTAAAGACTCCGGGAAGATGCAGCAGTGCTAAAGCCACCCCGGAAAAACGGCCATAGATTTCGGTAGCGGCACGGATATCCCAGCCGCTCATTTTTAAACATAAGGGTATCAAAATGGCTTGTAGCATCATGATGCCGCTGGTGACTAGACGGCTGCCGGTCAACGGTAGTCCTAAGCCCAGCAATTCTTTGGCGGCACGGAGGCTGAATTTGCCTTTGCTATGTGGATTGGGAAAGAGCTTTGCCTGACTGCGGAAATAGAGAAATAATAGATAGAGAAAGCCTGCTAATTCCCCGCATACAGTAGCGATGGATGCCGCACTGGTTTGGGTTTCAATACTGGCGGTGGCTAATTCGCTGATCAGCCAGATACCGATAATTACGCGGATAATCTGCTCAATATTTTGACTCATGCCTAGAGTGCTAACTTGTTTATTGCCTTGAAATAAGCCCCTGAAGGCAGAAGCGATGCAGATGATGATGATTGCTGGCAGCAGCATTTTAAAGCAGAGAATGATGCGGTCATCAGGAGCAAAATTAGCGATTAGCCAGGGAGCCAGGAGATAGGCCAGTCCGGTAATAAAGATCCCACTGATTAACAGCATTACCAATGCTGTTTTAAGATAAGTTTTTCCTTCCTCCCCATGCTTAGCGGCAATGATTTGGGAAAGAGAGGTCTGAATGCCGCAGCCAGCCAGTACTAGTAAAAAGGAGTAGATGGGCGCTGCCATCTCGATCAAACCTACTCCCTCGACGCCGAGAAGCCTGACTAAAATGACACGATAAAAAAAGCCCAATCCTTTGACAATGATATTGGAGCCCAATAATAAAATAGTCCCCCAGAAGAGACCTGTTTTTTCAGCGGATATCTTCATGGGAAATTATATGCAACCGGTGAATTATTTTGCCCAGAAAAAAGGGTTTTTTTAGATTTAGATATAATATAGAATAAGTTTAGAATCTAAGACGTACAAAGCTGTTGAAGGAGGATATTAAATGAAGGTTTATCCCAGTGACAAAATCCGTAATATTGGTATTGTAGCCCATCAGGGCGCAGGAAAAACTTCTCTGACCGAAGCGTTGGTCTATTCTACCGGAGCTACTACCCGTCTTGGTAAGGTTGAGGACGGTAATACCGTAGCTGACTATCATCCAGAGGAATTGAAGCGTAAAAGCACTGTCAATACCTCTCTCGTGGCCTGTGAATGGCACGATCATAAAATAAATATTTTGGATGTCCCCGGCTTTTCTGATTTCTTTGGCGAAGTAGTTAGCACTCTGCGGGTAGCTGATTGCTTGGTCATGGTCGTGGACGCAGTGGCTGGCGTTGAGGTCTCAACCGAGATTATCTGGGAATTAGCCGATGAACAGAATATCCCCATCATAGGCTTTATCAATAAGCTTGACCGCGAAAATGCTGATTTCAAAAAGGCTTTTGAGTCCATGCAGTCCACTTTAACTCGTCAGATTGTGCCTATTCAGTTGCCAATAGGTAAGGAAGACGGTTTCAACGGCATGGTGGACCTGATTTCCCAAAAAGCCTATAAATATGATAACGGCAAAGCTACTGAGATCCCTGTTCCTGACGATATGAAGGCTGATATCGAGCATTATCGGGAAATGATGATCGAAGCAGCTGCTGAAGGTGATGATGAAATCACCATGAAATATTTGGATGGTGAGGAGCTCACTGATGCAGAGATCATTTTGGGACTTAAAGAAGGTGTTAAAAACGCTAAGGTCGTTCCGGTAGTTTGCGGCTGCGCTACCAAGAATATCGGTTCTGATAAACTCTTTGATATTCTGGTCGATTATGCTCCTTCTCCTTTGGCTAAACTTGATGCTTCCGCTGCATCCGCTGCTCCGGCTGCTTTGGTTTTCAAAACCTTGGCTGACCCATATGTCGGCCGTATTAGCATGTTCAAGGTTTATTCCGGCAAGATCAAAGGCGATACAACAATGTATAATGCCAATAAGAAAGTGGAAGAGAAGGTTGCCCAGATTTCTACCATGCAGGGCAAGACCGCTATTGCTCTACCGGAAGTCAACTTGGGTGATATCGCCACAGTAAGCAAGTTGGCTAATACCGTCACTGGTGATACCTTGACCACTAAAGATAGCGGCATCATTCTTGATGGTATTGATTTCCCTGAGCCAACTCTGATGATGGCTATCGTGCCTCGTACTAAAGGCGATGAGGATAAGCTGGGCAATGCTATCAACCGTCTTTTGGAAGAGGATCCGACCCTTCGTTACGAGAAGAACGCGGAGACCAAACAAACCGTGCTTACCGGCATGGGTGAAGCCCACTTGAATATTGTTATTGGCCGCCTAGCCTCTAAATTTGGCGTTGAAGTCGATCCTGTAGAGATGAAAGTGCCTTATCGCGAATCCATCCGTGGCAGTGCCAAGATGGTTGAAGGCAAGCATAAGAAACAGTCCGGCGGACATGGCCAGTATGGTCATGTTAAGATTGATATCGAATATGATCCTGATAATGAATTCTCCTTTGAAGAGAAGATCTTTGGCGGCGCTGTTCCTAAACAATATATCCCTGCTGTTGAAAAGGGTATGCGCGAAGCGATGGCTGAAGGTGTTTTAGCAGGCTTCCCCGCCACCAATATTAAGATTACCTTGGTCGATGGTTCTTACCATGATGTCGACTCTTCGGAAATGGCCTTTAAGATCGCGGCTAACTTAGCCTTTAAGAAAGGCTGCGAACAGGCTAAGCCGATTCTCCTTGAGCCGATCATGGATGTAGATATTTTGGTTCCCGATCAGTTCATGGGTGATATCATGGGCGATATGAACACCAAGCGCGGCAGAATCATGGGTATGGAGCAGCAGGGCAAACGGCAGTTGATTCACGCCCAGGCTCCTTTGGCTGAAATGTACCGTTATGCCATCGATCTTAAATCTATCACTCAAGGTAGAGGCAAATTTACGATGAAGTTTGCTAAATATGAAGAAGTGCCGGCCAATATTGCCGAAAAAGTTATCGCTGCGGCTAAAGCGGAGAAAGAAAACGAATAAATGCCGGTTTAAGATGTTTTACTAGACTTTGTTGTTTAATAAATAAGGCTGTCGATAAGACAGCCTTATTTTTATTCTAAGCATGGGGCTCATCATCAGTGCATATGATTTAGCTGGAGGTGAGTTAAATGTTTATTATATCTATCAGTGCGGCCAAAAAGAAGCTCCGTTTTGCCGCCAAGATCCTTATTGTTCTTTGCCTTTTAGTCATGCTTAGTTATCTCTTTAACTATACCCTGGCAGCCTCAGCCGATGCTCCAATTGTTATTACTGATGGGGATACCGACAGTGAGAGTGATGATGGACATTACCCTGGCGAGCCAGTAAGAGTTTACAATAGTCTGGAGGATTATTGGCAGGATAAATTATCCGGAGTGTTGGAATAGAGAGGATACCGCCTTGCCTGTGCAGAAATTATCAACGGTAATATTTTGACAAACAGGGGCGATCACAGGCGTGGTTAAAGTGCAAACAGCAGATGAACTATTTGCAGCGGCAATAATAGATTTTATTGATTATCTACATGAGCGCTCATTGGCTGATACTACTATTGATAGTTATCAGCGGGATCTGCGCGGGTTTACTGCCTTTGTCATTAGCAGAGGCTGTGATGCTCCGGAAAAATTGGAACCAGAGCACATTATTGCTTATCTCGCCAGTGAAAAACAGCATGGAAAAAGCGCCTCAACCATTGGACGCAAAGCTTCTTCGATTCGGGGATTTTGCCGCTTTTTGTTTATGGAACGGCGCCAGGATAAGGATATTAGCCAGAACACTCAGACGCCTAAACGTCAACGACCATTGCCTCAGGTGCTATCCCAGGAGGAAATGGACAAGTTGCTCGCTTTACCTGATACCTCTACTGTAGCAGGGTGTCGCGACCGGGCGATGTTGGAAATGATGTATGGATGTGGGCTGCGCGTTTCAGAGCTAATCTCCATAACAGTCCATGATATTAATTTTGAATTGGGGTATTTGCGTTGTCGCGGCAAAGGAAGCAAAGAACGGATTATTCCCGTTGGTTCTTTTGCTCTAGATGCTGTCAATGATTATTTATCTCATGCCCGCGGCAAGCTGCTGAAAAATAAACATACTCAAGAGTTGTTTCTTAACCGCTTAGGGGACAAGCTTAGCAGGAGCGGTTTTTGGCGGATCCTTGATGGTTATGGCCGTAAATTGGGCTATGATATTCATCCGCATACTATTCGGCACAGCGCTGCTACGCATATGATGGAAAACGGAGCGGATCTGCGGGTAGTTCAGGAGTTTCTTGGGCATAGCGATATCATGACAACCCAAATATATACTCACTTGAGCAGGGGAGAGCTCAAACAAATTTATAATGAGTATCATCCCCGTGCTAAAATGAAAGGAAAACAATGAAAAGATTTATTATCATCGTCTTGGATAGCTTAGGCGTTGGCGCTTTGCCTGATGCGGCGGAATATAATAGCGTTGGCGCTAATACCTTGGGGCACATTGCAGCAGCTAGACAGTTGAAAATCCCTCAGTTGCGCCAGTTGGGCCTGGCCAATATTATTCCTCTGGACAATGTGCCATCAATTAACGCTCCTTTAGCTGCATATGGTAAAATGGCAGCACGTTCAGCTGGCATGGATACTACCAGCGGGCATTGGGAGATTAGCGGTATTTTGCTGGAGCAGAGAATGCCGACTTATCCTCATGGCTTTCCCCCGGAAATCATCAAGGCTTTTGAAACCGCTATTGGCCGTGAGGTTTTAGGTAACTGCGTGGCCTCTGGCACGGAGATCATTCAGCGGTTAGGTCCGGAGCATGTGCGTACTGGCAAACCAATAGTCTATACTTCAGCAGACAGTGTCTTTCAACTAGCTGCCCATGAGGATATCATTCCCGTTGAGCAGCTTTATAAGATGTGTCAAATTGCTAGGTCTATTCTAACCGGCCCTCATGGTGTGGGGCGCGTTATTGCTAGGCCCTTCATCGGCAATGCAGATGATGGCTTTACCCGTACTGGTAACCGTAAGGATTTTTCGCTGCAGCCCCCTCCGGGCAATCTGCTGGAACAGGTGGCGAAAAAGGGGCTGCCGGTAATAAGCGTTGGCAAGATTTATGATATCTTTGCTGGCAGCCATATCACTAAGGCTTATGAGGGGCATAATAATGCGCAGAGTGCAGCATCTGTGCTGCAAGCTCTGCAGGAAAACGATCACGGGTTGATTTTTGCCAATTTCGTCGATTTTGATATGCTATATGGCCATCGCAATGATCTGCCTGGCTATGCAGCAGCTATTGAGCATTTTGATGAATTTTTGGTTCAGTTGCTTCCGGCATTAGCATCAGATGATATCTTAGCCATTTGTGCTGATCATGGCAATGATCCCTCAACTCCTGGTACAGATCATAACCGGGAATATGTCCCGCTATTAGTCTATGGAGCTAAGGTTGCACCTGGCAACTTGGGTATTAGGACAACTTTTGCCGATTTAGGCCAGACCGCGGCAGCATATTTGGAGACTGAGCCATTAGCGGCAGGTGAATCCTTTTTAACGGAGATTTTAATATAACAGATAAGGTGGAGTGATCAATGAGTACAATGCTGGAACAGGAATTAAAAGCTATTGAAGAAGCAGCTGAGACTATAGATGCAGCTTTGCCTAGAGCTGATATTGCCATTGTTTTAGGCTCTGGTCTGGGCCCATTGGCTGAAAATATCGAGGAAGCCCATACTATATCCTATCAGGATATCCCCCATTTTCCTGTCCCTACAGTTATTAGCCATAGTGGTACGTTTATTTCCGGAAAAATTGGCGGAGCGAAGGTATACGCCCTCAGCGGACGTTTTCATTATTATGAGGGCCATGATCCGCATACCGTTATTTTACCAATGCGGGTATTACATAAACTGGGGTGTCGGAAACTGATCCTTACTAATGCTGCCGGCGGAATCAACCCCAATTTTGTGCCGGGGGATTTAATGGTGATTCGTGATCATATCAACTTGGCTGGATATAACCCCCTGCGGGGAGAGCATGCTGACGAATGGGGCCCGCGTTTTCCTGATATGAGTAATATGTATGATGCTCACTATCGAGAGTTGGCTCATAGCGTAGCTGCTGAACTCGGCCTGACTTTACAGGAAGGTGTTTATTGCGGGCTGTCTGGTCCGACCTTTGAGACACCGGCGGAAATCAAAATGCTGTCTATTCTGGGCGCTGATGCAGTAGGCATGTCCACTGTGCCAGAGGCTCTAGCAGCCTGTCAGATGGGGATGCATCTGTTGGCTATTTCCTGTATTACCAATATGGCTGCGGGAATCAGCAAGCATCCGCTTACCCATCAAGAGGTAATGGAGACTAGTAAAATGGTCGAGAAGCATTTTTCTGCTTTGATTAAAGAAATAGTTACCAAAATGTAGCAGGAACAAGCAGCGAGGATCAGCTATGTTAATGTATGATATCATCAGCAAAAAACGTGATGGCTATGAGCTCAGTGCTGCCGAAATTGATTTTTGGATTAGCGGGTATACTCAAGGAGTAATTCCTGATTATCAGTGTTCGGCCCTATTAATGGCAGGCTTGTTGCAAGGCTTCACTAAACAGGAAACGCTTGCCATGGTAGAGAGCATGATCGCTTCAGGTGAGCGAATTGACTTATCCGATATTGAGGGGATTAAAGCTGATAAACATTCTACCGGCGGAGTAGGCGATAAGACTAGTTTGGTAGTGATGCCGATTATTGCTGCTGCTGGTTTGAAGGTGGCTAAGATGTCTGGCCGCGGCTTAGGACATACTGGAGGTACTTTGGATAAATTGGCTGCTATTCCTGGCTGTTATACTGAGCTGACAACTGCTGAATTCAAACAACAGGTGCGCGAAATCGGCATTGCTATTATCAGTCAAACTGCCAAGTTAGTGCCTGCGGATAAAAAGCTCTATGCCCTGCGTGATGCTACTGCTACTGTGGATAGCCTGGCTTTGATCGCTGCCAGCATTATGAGCAAGAAAATCGCCACCGGAGCAGATATCCTGGCGCTAGATGTTAAATATGGCAGCGGAGCCTTTATGCAGAATCTTGCTGATAGCCGTGCTTTGGCTCAACTGATGGTGGAATTAGCTCAGGCTTCTGGTATCAAGGCAGTAGCGGTATTATCGTCGATGGAACAACCTCTTGGCCTAGCTATCGGTAATGCCTTAGAGGTAAAAGAGGCGGCTGCGGTTTTGACTAATAATGGCCCTGATGATCTGCGTGAGCTTTCTCTGACTTTAGCTGCTGAATTGATTTTGTTAGCTGGTTTAGCGCCCGATAGAGCGCAGGCAGTCGACCTGGCTAGGCAGCAGTTAACTTCTGGTGCGGCTTTAGCTAAATTCCGCCAGATGATAGCGGCTCAAGGCGGCGATACCGATTTCAGCCACCTTCCTGTCTCCCCGTTAGTGGTAGAATATCGGGCTAGGGAGTCTGGATATCTTACTGCTATTGATGCCCGTAAGATCGGTTTGGCGGCTTTATGCTTAGGTGCCGGGCGGCAGAAAAAAGAGGATGTTATCGATCCTGCAGCAGGTATTATCTTGCGGCACAAATTAGCGGAGAGAGTGGAGACAGGAGAGGTATTGGCAGAGGTGCACTGCCGGACTCAGCAACAATTTGCCGCTGCTCGGGAGATTTTAGATGATGCTTTTGCCCTAGCCGCAGACATTCCGGAAACCGCCCCTTTGATCAGCGATATCATCAGTTGAAAACATTGTTATTTTGATACAATAGTCAAATAATAATTTCCAAAAACATGATGCCAATTAAGAATAAATAAACTCCCTCTATAAAAAGAGGGAGTTTATTTATTCTTCTGGCGGTTGGAGCGGTTCGACATAAACTGTTTTTTGATCGGTATAGGTAACATAGCCAGGCACTGCACCATTGGGTTTACGTAAATTAGCTATTTGGGTGTAATCCACTGCTGTTTTGCCGCTTCCACGAGCCTTGCTAAACCAGGCCGCGTATCCTGCAGCCTCCAAGATGGTGCTCTGAGGCACAGCTTTGCCATTGCTGATGATTACAGTATGACTGCCTGGTATTTTTTGTGCATGGAGCCAGATATCATCGGGATGGGATTGTTTAAGGCTAAGGCGGTCATTTTGCTTATTGTTTCTGCCAATAAGAATGGTGAATCCGTCCTGAGAACAATACTGGCGTGGAGCCAAGGTGATCTGTTTAGTTGGTTGTTGCTTTTTATTGGCCGGCAGCTGCTGATGATAAAAACCGGCAGCGATAGCCTCTTTTTCAATGGCAGCTAATTCATCTTTATCAGTGCTATCTTCCAATGATTGTTCAATAGAGAAAAGATAGTCCAACTGACTTTTATTGCTTTGCAGTTGCTCGTCAATACGGTGCCGGGCATTTTTAGCCTTGCTATAGCGCTTATAATAATACTTGATATTCTCTTGCGGTGTTTTTGCGGGGTCTAGTTTAATGTGAACTGTTTTGCCTTCTTCAGTAAAGGATGGCAGTTCTACCTCAGATAAACCTTTACGCAGAAAATAAAGATTAGCTGATAAAATATCGCCCGCCTCACGGTAAATATTGGCAGCTTCACAGGTTGCCAGATCAGCTTCTTCCAGTGCAATCTTTTTTTGCAATCTGCTTCTGTTTTGCCGCAGAGCTTTTGCTAATGATGCCTTTTTCCGTTCAAATGATTGTTGTTTCTCGCATGCTTGATAAAAGGCATCGATAGCATCATTCATGGAAGAAAAATGTTGCTTATGCAGTTGTGACCAGGAAGGTGGGTCAAAGGCATAATAATCCCGGAACTGCTTGCCAGATAGGGTGATTATGGGATCATAATCATTATTACTTATCCGCTGATCAAGCAGCTGTAGCTGCCGATAGATGAGCCCTATTTCGTATTCACCGACTGTTTCTACCGGCATTGCCGGGTCTAATCCTGCCAATAAAGCTAAATTATCTGCCAGCAGGGGAGATAGACCTTTGATCTGTTTGCGCAAGGCTATTGATAAAGTTTCTTCAGGAAGTTCATATAGCGCAGCAGCTAATATATCTTCGTTTGCTGGGACCAAAGGCAATTTATCCATTGGCGGAGGTGGGAGATAAGGTTTGCCGGGAAGCACTTCACGATAACGGGAAAGGTGGCTGCCATAGCGCCGAATGCCATCGAGAATGATATTAGTAGCGCTATCGATAAGAATGATATTGCTATGCTTACCCATGATTTCTATAATCAGTCTGAGCTGAATATCATCGCCAAGCTCATTGCGCGCATCAAAATCCAACCAGGCTACACGTTCATCTTTGAGTGATTCGATGCCGGATATTCTTGCTCCCTCTAACCACTTACGCAATACCATCGCAAAGAGAGGCGCCTTGGCTGGGTTATCCCGGCCCTCTGCGCATTTATTGATTCTGCCATTTTCTGGATGAGCAGAGAGCAATAGCCGTCCCCCGCCCATGGTTCCATAGTAGCGGATAATGATGGTGCGGTCGTCTGGCTGATGGATCTTATTAACTTTAGCGCCTGTTAATTCGCCAGATAGCTCACTTATACAAGCGTTTAAAACCAATGAATCATATGGCATAATAATTACCTCAGCATAAAATTACCTTTTTATGATAAAAAAGTCAAGAAAAAATGTATGAAAAAGAGGATTTACCTGCTTAACGCAGAAATGTTAAAATTACGTCATAATGTGAGGGAACTGACTTGATCAAAAGCATGACTGGATTCGGCCGTAGTATGGCCGAAAGCGAGAATTACGCTATTAACGTAGAAATTAAATCAGTAAATCATCGCTTTTGTGAGCTATATGTTCGCATTCCTAAGCAGCTGAGCCTTTTTGAGGATAGTGTTAAGAAGACTATATCTAGCTATATTCGGCGCGGCAAAGTAGATGTCTTTATCAGTTTTGAGCAGATAGGAATAAAAAAACCGCTCCTAAAGGTTGACAAAGAACTAGCTATAGCTTATTATAATGCAATGTCAGACCTGGCTCATGCCTGTGAGTTGCCTCCATCAGTTGAAATCAATCATCTTGCCAAAATGCCGGGTATATTTACTCTAGAAAGCGGTGAAGATGATCAAGAAGAGATAGAAGCGCTGCTGAAAGAGGCAGTAGGAGCTGCTGTGAACGGCGTAGTCTCAATGAGAATCACTGAAGGAGAGGCTTTGGCGAGTGATCTGCTCAATCATCTTGATTTGGTTGCCAAGGCAACTCATGAGATCGAGAAATTAGCCTCTACGGTAGTAGCTGAACAAAAGCAAAAGCTAGAACAGCGTATTTCCCTTTTGCTGGAAGATATTGATGTCGACCAAAACCGCTTGGCTAATGAAATAGCTTTTTTTGCGGATAAGGTTGATATAAATGAAGAATTGACCCGTTTGTTTAGTCATATCCAACAATTTAGGCAGACTTTACAAAGTAATGAATCAGTAGGACGCAAACTGGATTTTATTCTCCAAGAAATGCTCCGTGAAATCAATACTATCGGGTCAAAGTCTAATAATCTTTCCATCAATAATTTGGTGATAGATACCAAAAATGAGTTGGAAAAGATTAAAGAGCAGGTTCAAAACGTAGAATAAATTTATGGAGGTATATTTTTATGGCTATCCCAAAACTAACCCCTGAAGAAAGAAGTAAAGCACTGGCAAAGGCTCAGAAGATCCGCTCTGAACGTATGGAAGTTCGTAAACAGCTTAAGGCTGGCAAACTTTCTTTAGAGAAAGTTCTCAATGATGCTGATAACGAAGTCTATGCAAAAATGAGAGTTAAATATTTGCTTGAGAGCCTTCCTCAGATTGGTAAAATTACTGCCGCTAAATTGATGGAAGAGATCGGTATTGACGAAGCTCGTCGTGTCCAGGGATTAGGTAGCAGACAAAAAGCTCAGCTTCTGGAGAAACTCTCCTAGGCTTAACTGTGTGCTTCTTTTGATAAGGTGTAAAATATGCCTATCAATTTGATAAATATCGGCTATGGCAATCTTGTCTCAGCCTCGAGAATTATTGCTATTGTAGCTCCGGAGTCAGCCCCCAGCAAAAGGCTTATTTCCTATGCCCGTGATAATAGTTTGTTGATCGATGCTACCTGTGGCAGAAGAACTCGTGCTATAATAGTCACTGATAGCAATCATATAATACTTTCTGCACTTTTACCAGAAACAATAAGCACTCGTTTTGATTATACAAAGCGTAATCCTGGGGAGCAGTTAGATGAGCAAGGCGACTGATGGTATTTTATTAATTATTTCTGGTCCTTCTGGAGTAGGGAAAGGCTGTGTTTGTGCTGCCTTGGTGGCCAAAGATCCCAATACAGTTTTTTCCGTATCTGCTACAACTAGATCCCCGCGCAGGGGAGAGGTCAACGGAAAAGACTATTATTTTATCAGCAAAGAGGAATTTTTGCAAAAGAGAGCTAGAGGAGAATTTCTGGAATGGGCTGAAGTATTTGGTAATTACTATGGTACTCCTGTGGCTGAAATACAAAAGTTATTGCAAGAAGGAAAAAATGTTTTACTTGATATAGAAACCCAAGGGGCAAGCCAGGTTCGTTCTGTTTGCCCCGAAGGTGTTTCTGTTTTTATTCTTCCGCCTTCGTTTGAAGAATTAGAGCGCCGCATTGTCACTCGTGGTTCCGAAACCCAAGAGATGCGCAAAATTCGGCTCGCTCAAGCTGAACAGGAAATTAAATTAGCCGAACAATATGATTTTTGTATTGTAAATACGGATATTGAAGAGACGGCTAATGCCGTATTGGATATTATTGCTAAAGTTAAAGCCGAGCGTCAGCTGCATAATGATTAGTTAGCAGCTGGCCTTGGCTCTTGTGCTTAATTTAAGGAGGAATATCTTTGCTTAATAAACCGTCACTTAGGGAACTGATGCCAAGAGTAGATTCTAAATATACCTTGGTTATCTTGGCTGCTAAAAGGGCCAGATCACTTATTGACAATAACCCTGATTTAGTAGATGTGGCAACCTTTAATTCTGTTTCGGTGGCTTTAAGAGAGATTGCGGATGGTAAACTTACCTGGACTATGGATGTTCCCAATAAGGATGCCAACTAGTATTTCAAGCTATTATACTTCATTAGGGAGATACAATGGTTTTACAAGGAAGAAAAATTACCGTCGGGATCACTGGCGGTATTACTGCATATAAGGCAGCGGAAATAGTTAGCTGGCTGAAAGCCTCAGGTGCTGAGCTGCAGATCGCGATGACAGCTTCTGCCTGCCAGCTAATCACGCCTTTGACCATGAAAGTTCTATCAGGGCATCCGGTAGCTACTGATATTATGGATACCTCTGCTAATTGGCATGCTCCCCATATAGATTTAGCTGATTGCGAGCTGTATTTATTGCTGCCAGCAACTGCTAATATCATGGCCAAGGCTGCGCATGGCATTGCTGATGAAGTTGTTTCAGCATCTTTATTAGCTAATCATGCTCCTGTCTTTTGTGCTCCGGCAATGAATACCTATATGTATGAAAATCCTGCCACTCAGCATAATATGGCTATTTTGCAAGAACGGGGCTGGCAGATGATTGAGCCTGATAGTTCAGGCTTGTCCGGTAGCCCTATTCGTAAAGGACAGTTGGCAGATATTGATACAATTAAGCAGGCGATAGTGGGCTTTTTTGCTAATGCTAGCAAACTGGCTGGCAAAAAGGTTATTGTCTCTGCCGGGCCAACGTATGAGTTTATCGATTCGGTAAGTTTTATTGGCACGCGGGGTAGTGGCAAAATGGGTTATGCTTTAGCTGAAGCTGCAGCCCGGGAAGGGGCTGAAGTAGTATTGGTCGCTGGTCCGGTGTCTTTGAACGATCCCCCAGGAATTACTGTTAAACATGTTGTGTCGGCTTCAGAGATGCAAGATGCAATTTTAGATGAATATGATGATGCTGATATTGTCATCATGTCCGCAGCAGTGGCTGATTACCGCCCTGCAAAAGTTGCTGATCATAAATTGAAAAAGGGGCCGGAAAACCAATGTTTGGAGGTTGTTTTGACTCCGGATATCCTAGCTGGCCTAGGGAAGCAAAAAGGGTCGCGCTTTTTAGCCGGCTTTGCTGCTGAAACAGACAACCTGGAGCAATATGCCCAAGGTAAACTGAAGGAGAAAAACCTAGATCTGGTTTTAGCTAATAATGTCCTTGAAGATGGTGCTGGATTTGACGTTGATACCAATATTATCACCGCGATTTATGGGGATAAGATTGAGCGATTCCCGAAAATGAGCAAAAAGAAGGCAGCCAAGGAGATCATTGATTTGATCGTTAAACTACTTGGCTAACATGCCTAAATTATAGAGAAGGAGAGAGTCATGAGTAAATTATTTACCTCAGAGTCTGTTACAGAGGGCCATCCGGATAAAATGGCGGATCAGATCTCTGACGCTATTTTGGATGCTATTTTAAAAGACGACCCCAATGGCAGAGTTGCTTGTGAAACTTTTGTGACCACTGGCTTGGTGTTTGTCTCTGGGGAGATCACCACTGATTGTTATGTGGATATTCCCCATGTCGTTCGTGAGACTATACGTGGCATCGGTTATACGCGGGCTAAATATGGTTTTGACTGCGATACCTGTGCGGTAATGACTGCTATTGATGAGCAGTCCAGCGACATTGCTATGGGAGTGGATAAAGCCCTAGAAAAGAAAGAGGGAGCGACTGATGCTTTCTCCCAGATTGGTGC
This sequence comes from uncultured Clostridia bacterium, assembly GCA_944393575.1. Lineage (GTDB taxonomy): Bacteria > Bacillota > Dehalobacteriia > UBA4068 > UBA4068 > HGM13862. Next base: position 30,748 of record CALYAP010000015.1, on the reverse strand, counting down.
TGGCGATCAGGGTATGATGTTTGGCTATGCCTGCAATGAGACCGAAGAACTGATGCCTTTGCCGATCAGCTTAGCTCATCGTCTGACCAAGAAGCTTTCTGAAGTCCGGCGTGCTGATGAGCATTCACTGCTTTTACCAGATGGTAAAAGCCAGGTGACTGTGGAATATGACGATGATAATAATCCGGTCCGCGTAGATACAGTGGTTATTTCCGTACAGCATCGTGCGGAAGCGTCACTGGACGAGCTGCGTCCATATATCATTGAGAAAGTGATTAAAACAACTATTCCGGAACATCTCATTGATGAACATACCCGTTATTTAATTAATCCTACTGGCCGTTTTGTCATTGGTGGTCCCCAAGGTGATACTGGCCTGACCGGCAGAAAAATCATTGTTGATACTTATGGCGGCATGGCTCGTCATGGTGGCGGCGCCTTTTCCGGCAAAGATCCGACGAAGGTGGATCGTAGTGCTGCTTACTTGGCTCGCTATATTGCCAAAAATATCGTAGCGGCTAAGCTGGCAGCTAAAGCCGAGGTGCAATTAGCTTATGCTATTGGTGTTGCTGAGCCGGTATCGATCAGGGTAGATACTTTTGGAACAGGCACAGTCAGTGAAGAAGAGCTGTGCAAAGCTGTGGAGCAAGTTTTCGATGCTCGCCCAGCGGCTATTATCGCTAATTTTGATTTGCGCCGGCCTATTTATAAACGTACTGCTGCTTTTGGCCATTTTGGGCTCAATACTATTGATATGCCTTGGGAAAAGACTGACAAAGTAGATGAATTATTACGCTATTTCAATAAATAGTTAGTCGGAATAAAAAGCCTCCCATTCTGCTCATACTAATGCAGATGGGAGGCTTTTTTATGCGCAGATATTTTGCTTTTGGGCTGATTTTTCTCTCTTTACTGATAGTGATTTTGGGTAGATTGGCCTATATTACTTTAATTGAGGGCGATGAACTTAAAGCTATGGCAGACGAACAGCATACCCGCAGCTTTGATTATTATCAATATGCGCGGGGTGATTTTTATGATACTTTAGGCCGTTCCCTTACCAGCAATGAAGAAAGCTGCCTTGTAGTCTTCCCGACGATGATTGAGGATAGTGAAAAGACTGCTGCTGCCTTGGCAGTTGTTTTAGACATAGATGAGGATATTATCCGCAGTAGATTAGAGGACAATAATAGCCGTACCCTAGAGCCATATATTCTTAAAACCGGACTTTCCTCAACTCAGACTGCTGCTATTAGCGAAGGTAAGATTCGTGGAGTATTAGCTTTACCTTTAGCAGTACGTTACAGTGCTGAACGCACTGCTAATCATTTGCTGGGAGTGTTATCTCCTGCTGATGCCAATGGCGAATATCATGGTGCAAGCGGTCTGGAATACCAGTATGATTCATATCTTACAGGACGTCAGGATAAGCAGGTTGTCGCTTTTGTTGATGCTAGCGGCAATCTCTCGGCAGATAATTTATATTTGGTCGATCCCGAACAAACCTATTATAACAATGTGCAGTTAACGATCAATCTTGATTATCAGCAGATTGCCGAAAGAGCCTTAGGTGATCAGAGCGGAGCATGCGTCATTCTTGATCCCAATAATGGCGATATTTTAGCTGCTGTTTCATCTCCCAGTTATGACCCTTATGGCTGGGAAGATCTGGCAACTGATGATGTCTATATCAATAAAGCTTTTTCCGCTTATCCTCCTGCCTCAACTTTTAAAATAGTTTTGGCAGCTGCTGCTCTGGAAAATAATATTTTCCCCCTTGCTGAAGAAAACCATTTGGCAGGTGGTTTTGCTGCTGATGTTGTGAACAATTCTGTTAGCGAGGAGAAGTCGACTGCCAGCGAGGCTAATAGTACTACCACCCAGGAAGCAAAATTTTATTGCGATGGTGCCTATACCTTAGCGGAAGGATATGATGTTGCCTGTTGGTTTGATGAAGGGCACGGAGAGATCACACTCACTGAAGCCCTGTCTCAGTCCTGCAACTGCTATTTTGTTGGTTTAGGCTTGGCCATGGGAGGGGATATGATCAAAGAGTATGCTGCTCGTTTTGGTCTTACCGAGCAGGAGATTATCGGGTATGCTTTTGCAGACACTACCCATATTGACTTTTCTTCATCGATTATTGGTGATATCGCCAATGCTTCTATTGGCGAAAAAGGGATCAGAATCACTCCTCTGCAAACAGCAGTGATGACTGCTGTCTGTGCCAACGGAGGCTATCTAGTGACTCCACGCCTGGTCAAAGGGGTTTATGATAACAATAACAATGCTCTAGAAGAATATTCTTCAGAAGTTAAAACTCAGGTTATCTTACCGAAAACAGCTGAGACTTTAAAAGAAATGATGACTATGACAGTTACTAGCGGCACAGGAACTGGCGCGGCTAGCAACTATACTGATGTAGCCGGCAAAACAGGTACCAGTGAGGATGCAGGAGTGTGGTTTACTGGCTTTTCGCCCATTGAGGAACCGCGCTGGGTGATCTCTGTTTATGTTGCAGATGGAAGCGAAGGAAGTGCGGCGGCAGTTGCTGTTTTTCGGGAGATTATTGATGGCCTAGCTGTTTTAGAAGGAATATAAGCGCAGATACAAGCACCATAAACAATAATCCGCATATGATATACCAATATTGTCAAAAAGAGTGGTACATCATATGGGATTCTTTTTGGGTTATCTTCATAACAGTGTTTTTCCCCCGCTGCTCACAGAAGAAGAAGAGGCTGCTAATCTGAGAGCCTTGGCTACTGGCAGTGAAGAAGCAAAAAGGATACTTATTATCCACAACTTACGCCTGGTCGCCCATATCTGTAAAAAGTTTGAAACCAGTGGTATTGACCGTGACGACCTAATTTCGATCGGTATTATCGGTCTTATCAAAGGAGTTAATACCTTTTCTTTAGACCGCAATACTCGTCTGGCAACCTATGCTGCCCGCTGTATTGAAAATGAGATTTTGATGTATTTACGCTCTATTCGCAACCAGAAAACAGAGGTTTCACTCTATGACCCTGTAGGAGTAGATAAAGAGGGCAATGAAGTGACCTTGATCGATATCCTGGGCAGCCGGGAGATGAGCGCAGAGGAAAAGGTGGAGCTGGATGAAGAAAGGAAGCTGTTGCGCGACCATCTTTATGTTCTGGATGATAAAGAAAGTTTTGTGCTGCGCCTCAGATATGGGCTAGATAATACTCCTCGTAAGACCCAAAGAGAAATAGCACGTCAGCTGGGTATTTCCCGCTCTTACGTGAGTCGTATCGAGAAAAAAGCCGTACAAAAGTTGACTAAGGCCATCGAAGCACATAAGTAGGCAGGATAAATAGCATAATATGGAGAAAAACAACACTATAAAGTTATCTTAAGGTATGATTAATCCGCACCAGCATTGCGGATTATCTTATCAAAGGGGCGGTTAGATGAGTGAAATTTTGATTGAGATCAGACGCGGCCCTATTGCTGAGAATTTGATCCGGGGCAATGCCGCTATTGTCGGGGTCGATGGCCAGCTGCTCTACCGTATTGGTGATCCGGATTATTTTACCTATATGCGTAGTACAGCTAAGCCTCTGCAAGCATCGGCTGCTGTTGAATGCGGCGCTATTGATCATTTTAAGATCACTGATGCCGAACTGGCAGTGATGTGTGGTTCACATATCGGCGACCAATACCATATTGATGCTTTGGAGTCAATATTGGCTAAAATAGGCCTCAGCGAAAATGACTATACTTTAGGGGAGGATTTGTCCTTCTCAGAAGAGCTGCGGCGGCAGCGATTGGTTGCTAAAGTCGCACCAAGAAAGATTTATAATAATTGCTCTGGTAAACATGCCTGTATGTTGGCTATTTGCCGTTATATGAACTGGGATTATCATGCCTATCAACGTCCTGATCATCCGGTACAGTTATTGATTCGTAAAACCGTGGCCAAATATGCTGAACTGTCTGAGGACAAGCTTACCATTGGCACAGACGGCTGCGGGGTGCCAGTTTTTGCTATGCCGTTATCTCGGATGGCTCGCGCTTATTATAACCTGGCCAACCCAGCTAATCTGCCAGTAGGGCGGGCTCTTGCTGCTAACCGTATCACAGAAGCTATGGGTAAATACCCCCAGATGGTGGCTGGTTATGGCTGTTTTTGTACAGAATTGATGACAGCAACTAAAGGACGTATTATCGGTAAATTAGGTGCTGATGGCGTCTATTGCGCAGCTGTTTTAGATGGTAATATTGCTATTGCCTTGAAAATGGAGGATGGTAATATGACCACTATGCCATTAGCTATGATGCGTATTTTGACTGAGCTTGATTTGCTCAGTAAAGAGGAAAAAGATCAGTTAGCTAAATTCAGTGCTTATGATAATTATAATTGTCAGGGAGATAAAGTAGGGGAAATAAGAGCTGTCTTTGAGCTAAGCGGGGGAGATATATGAGTAATTTAGTGCCTGATATGCAGGCTGACCGTATTCAGGATATCGATCTGGAGCTGCTGTGGCGGCGAGGTATTAGGGGACTGGTTTTTGATCTGGATAATACAATTACCCCCTGGCATCAATATGCCCCGAATAATGATATCGCCGGTTGGTTCGAGATGGTGAAGCAAGCTGGCTTTAAAGCTTGTATTCTTTCTAATAGCGGGCAGGAAAAAGTGGCTAAAATAAGTAAATGGCTGGATGTACCAGTATTGGCCAATAGCAAGAAACCGCGCTTAAGCGGCTTCCTACGGGCAAGTGAATTACTTGAGCTGGCTCCCGAACAGTTAGCGATGATCGGCGATCAGATCTTTACCGATGTCTTTGGTGGTAATCGAGCTGGTTTGTACACTATCCTTACAGAGAAAATTGCTGATGAGGAATTTTGGGGTACCAAAAATATCTCTCGCAGGTTGGAAAGAGTGGTTAAACGTCATTGGTAAAAATATCAATAAGCTTTTAACAATGTTGCAGAGGTGTTAATAAGGGAGCATAAATGACAGTATTGATTATCATAGTAGTCCTGCTGGTGCTTGCTTTCATCTGTGGTGGGCTGGCCTTTCATATGAGTATCAAGCGAGGCGGCCAAAATATCCTGCCTAAGAACTTTAAGAAGCAAAATAAATTGCCCTTTAGGCTTGATACCACCTGGCTGGATGGAGTAGCTGCTGAGGATATCTACATAACCTCAACGGATGGTTTGCGTCTCCATGCATATCTAGCTGATTTAGGCAGCCAGAAATGGGCAGTGATCTGCCATGGATATACTGCCAATGCTAAGTGTATGTCTACCTTTGGCGAGCAGTATGCGGCAATGGGCTATAATGTCCTCCTGGTTGATGCCCGTGCTCATGGTAAAAGCGAGGGTAAATATATCGGCATGGGCTGGCATGAGTGCAAGGATTTACTGTTGTGGCTGGAATATCTAGAGCAATATTACCCGGGGTGCCAGATCATTCTCCATGGTATTTCGATGGGTGGCGCTACAGTGATGATGTGCTCTGGCCAAAAGCAGTTGCCCACTAGTGTGAAAGCCATCATTGAGGACTGCGGTTATAGTTCTATTTGGCAGGAATTCAGTAATTTATTTCGCTCTAATTATCATCTGCCAACCTTCCCCATTTTATATATTGCCAGTTTTTGGAACCGCATTTTTAACGGCTATTGGCTGCGCAGAGATGATTCGATCTCTCATCTGGTCTCCCAATCGCAAACACCAATGCTCTTTATTCATGGAGAGGGCGACCGTTTGGTTCCAGCCTGGATGCTTGATGAGGTCTATAATGCTGCTAAATGTGAAAAGGTGCGGTTACTCATTCCTGATGCTGATCATGGCAAGGCTTCTGTGGTAGCACCGGAGCTTTACTGGAATACGATCAAGGCTTTTTTAGCTAAATATGTAAGTAAATAATGCTATGGAGATAAAATATTATTGTCTATCATGATCATAGCTAAATAAAGGACACTTCACATTGTGAAGTGTCCTTTATTTAGCTATGATTTAAATTTTATGACTCCCGCTTATTGTTTGCGAAAATTTTGATGAGCAGCATTTATGATTTGGTTAATATCGATCTGAGAAGGAGTTTGTCCTTTGATGGCATAAAGCAGGTATTCGATATTGCCATCAGAGCCGGTGATGGGGGAGTAGTCAAGAGTTTGGACTCCTGCCCCCAGAGCATTGAAGCAGGATAAAACCTTGTTGATGACCTGATGATGAACTTCCGGATCGCGTACTATACCCCCCTTACCAACTAATTCTCGCCCTGCTTCGAACTGGGGTTTGATTAGGCAAACAATCTCTCCTCCGTCTTTAAGCAGATTTTGGATCGCGGACGGCATCGCTAGAGTCAAAGAGATAAATGAAACATCAGCGGTCAGCATATCCGCTTGTTCGGGAATAATATTTTGATCTAGATAACGGGCATTAGTTTTTTCCAGCACTATCACTCGGTCATCAGTACGCAATTTCCAGGCTAACTGATTATATCCTACATCTACGGCGTATACTTTAGCCGCACCATTTTGCAATGCGCAGTCGACAAAGCCGCCAGTAGAGGCACCGATATCGATTACTGTTTTTCCTGCCAAATCCAAGGGGAAACTAGTGATCGCTTTAGCCAGCTTAAGCCCACCCCGTGAGACAAACGGCAGTTTATTGCCCAACAAGCGAATAGTGCAGTTGCTATCTACTGCTGCCCCGGCTTTATCAATTTTTTGTTCATTTACGAGCACCTCTCCGGCCATGATTGCTGCTTTTGCCTGTTCTCGGGATGGAAAAAGTCCTCGTTCTGTTAGCAGAAGATCCAGTCTTTTTTTCTCTTTCATAAAATTATTCCTTGAACCAATTATTACATGCCATTTCAACGAGACGTTCAGCGGATAGGCCCATCATATCTAGCTGATGCTCACGACACCCTTGGGGGATAAAGGTATGTGGCAATGCAGCTACAACCACCTGAGCCCCATTATGAGCTAAGATCATTTGGCAGGCAACGCCAAAACCACCTTCTTGGACATTTTCTTCTACAGTGATGATGCGTCCGTGACAGTTTGCAGCACAGTTGCGTAGCGTTAAATCATCGATAGGAGCTGCAAAGCGGGCATTAACTACTTGAGCGCTGATGCCTTTTTGCGCAAGTAAAGCTGCTGCATCGAGGGCTACAGAGACCATTGAGCCTAGGGCAAAGAAGCATAAATCGCTGCCCTCACGAATAATAGTTGCTCTGCCTAGCTCTATTTCAGATATTGTCACTGGGAGCTCGCGGTCTAGTGCCTTGGGATAACGTATTGCTACTGGTTGCTCTGTACTTACTGCAAAGCGTAGCATCATTCGCAGTTCTCTCGCATCAGCTGGTGCCATAATGGTTAAGCCAGGAATGGTACGCAAAAAGGAGATATCATAAATACCTTGGTGCGTATACCCATCATTTCCCACGATACCGGCCCTATCTATGGCAAATATTACCGGCAGCTTCTGCAAACAGACATCTTCCATGATTTGATCATAGGCTCTCTGGATAAAGGCAGAATATATCGCTACTACCGGTTTCTTGCCGGCATTGGCCAATCCAGCGGCAAAGGTTACCGCATGCTGCTCAGCAATGCCAACATCGTAAAACCGTCCGGGAAATTTCTTTTTAAATCCGGCTAATCCAGTGCCGTCAGTCATCGCTGCTGTAATAGCGATGATATTTTCATCTTCTTCTGCCAGCCCCATTATAGATTCGCTAAAAGCAGAGGTATAAGTCAGCTGTAGATTATTCTTTTTTGGCATACCTGTGGCGATATCAAAAGGTTCCACCCCATGCCAGTTATATGGGTGTTGCTCAGCAGGTTCATAGCCTTTACCCTTGACGGTAATAGTATGCAATAAGACCGGTCTTTGAATAGTTGCCGCCTGGCGGAGAATTTCAATCAATTCTTTAATGTTATGCCCGTCGGTTGGTCCTAAATAAGTGAAGCCTAGATATTCAAAAAACATACCCGGCACCAGTAAGGATTTGATACCATTTTTAAAACCACTGATGAAATTGGCCAAGTGTTTACCCAGCCAGGGAATACGGTCTAAGGCGTGATGGACATTATTTTTGGCTTTGCTATATTTAGGATGTGAACGAATATGGGAAAGATAGCTGTTAAGAGCCCCTACATTATGATTAATGCTCATTTCATTATCATTGAGGATCACCAACAGGGGAGTTTCGATATCTCCAGCATGGTTGAGTGCTTCTAAGGCCATGCCGCCGGAAATAGCGCCATCACCAATTACGGCAATTATTTTATTGTCCTCTCCCCGCTGATCACGAGCTTCAGCCATTCCCATCGCCAGGGAAATGGAATTACTGCTATGTCCGGTAGTGAAGCAGTCGTATTCGCTCTCATTTTTGGCACAGAAACCGCTGATACCGCCCTCTTGACGGATAGTTGCAAATTTATCTTTTCGTCCGGTGAGGATTTTATGTGTATATGACTGGTGCCCAACATCCCAGATGATTTTATCCGTTGGGGTATCAAAAACATAGTGAAGAGCTATTGTTAGCTCTACTACTCCCAGGTTAGGAGCTAAGTGACCGCCGTTTTCGGCAGTAGTAGAGATAATAAGCTCCCTTATCTCTTGAGCCAATTCCGGTAATTTATCTATGGGCAGGGCTTTTAAATCCTGCGGGCTGTTAATATTATCAAGAATCATAATTCCAGGCTTGCCTCCTGAAACAGCAGATAAAAAGCAACTGTCTTAACTTACCATGCAGGCAGTCTTTTGTCAAATATTTATGATAAAACTTTATTGCAGAAAATCTTCAATCAGAACCACTGTTTGGGTTGCCAGATCTACCTCTGCTACCAAAAAGCTACTGTCACTTTCACCATGTTCGGCAAACCAGATGGCCGCAGTGTTGGCGATACGCTGGCGTTTTCGGGCATTAACCTTATCGGCAGGAGCAGAAAAGGATAAATTGTTTTGTGCTTTTACTTCTACAAAATAGATTATGTTATCCTTCTGGGCGATTAGGTCTATCTCGCCAGTCCGCTTGCGGTAATTATGCTCCAGTATCTGGTAGCCTCTTTTTTGCAGCTCTAGAGCAGCTAAGTTTTCGCCTTGATCACCTAAGTCTTTAGTGGATAATTTCATCGTCAGATTCTCTCCGCGAGTTGCTTTGACCGTGAAACTACTAATATTTAAAACTGCGTCTGTGAATTGGACAGTACCCGTATTCGCGCAAAGCTTGCTTGTGGGCAGCAGTAGGATAGCCTTTGTGGGCAGCAAAGCCATATTGGGGCCATTTGGCATCCATTAATACCATTAGCCGGTCACGGGTATTTTTGGCGATGATACTGGCTGCTGCAATGGAGATACTTAAGGCATCCCCATGAATGATAGATGTTTGCGGTATATCTATATCCAGTTTTACCGCATCGATCAGCAGATGTTGGGGAAGAATACTCAGTTTAGCTATGGCTCTGGTCATAGCCAAACGGCTAGCTTCCAGAATATTGATATTATCGATTATCCGATGATTGACACTGGCGCATGACCATGCGATAGCCTGTGCTTTGATTTCTTTTTCCAGGGTCAGCCTTTTCTTTTCCGATAGTTTTTTACTATCATTTAGCCCTGGTATCAGACAGCCCTTGGGAAGAATAACTGCTGCGGCGGTTACTGGACCGGCTAAAGGACCACGTCCGGCCTCATCTAAGCCGGCGATATAGTCAATCCCAGATGACCATAATTCTTCTTCATATTTGCTCATGGCTAAGAGTCTGGCTTTTTCTTCTTCCGCTGATAATCTGGCCATTATTTTTCTTCCTTTGTCGGTGATGGAGATTGTTGTTCTCCCTGGAGCGGTTTTTCCATGGTAATACGGCCGATCTTGCCAGAACGGAATTCCTGAATTAGTAATAAGGCGGCATCTTCATCGCGTGGTTTACCACCTTGCCCCAGCATACCTCTGTTTTGAGCGATCTTAATCAATATTTCTTCTGCCGTCTCTGGTATATCGTCCATTTTATAACGTGCAGCGAGCTGCTGTGGCGCTAATTCTTTGAGGCAGCCGGCTAATTCACACCCTACTTGATAGATAGGGAAGACTGAATCGCTGATCGACCCACAGACTGCCAATTTAAAGGCAGTATCATAATCGGCAAATTTAGGCCACAGCATACCCGGAGTATCGAGCAGCTCAATACCAGCTTTGGTCTTGACCCATTGTCGCCCGCGGGTAACTCCAGGTTTATTACCAGTTTTAGCTGATGCATTAGGGGCTATAGCATTGATGACGGTGGATTTTCCGCAGTTAGGTATGCCCAATACCATAGCACGTACTGGCCTGGGCAGGCGGTTTTTAGCCTTGAGCTTTTCCATGATCGGACGGGAAGCAGTCTCGATGGCTATCATCATATCGCGTAGTCCCTGTTTACGCGCTGCATTGACAGCAGCAGGGATATATCCCATTTTCTTATAGTAGGCCAGCCATTGCCTTGTCAGTTTTTCATCAGCCAAATCGCTTTTATTGAGCAATAATAAATGCGCCTTACGTTTGATGTATGGCTGGAGGTCTGGATTGCGTGATGAGGCGGGAATTCTGGCATCTATTACCTCGATAATCATATCGACTAAGGCCAAGTCTGACTCGATATTGCGCTTTGTTTTGGCCATATGGCCGGGATACCATTGGATCATAAGTTTCCTCATTTTAAAACATAATAAAAACCACGCTTAAAGCGTGATTTTATTATAACATGAATCTATCAATTCTACAAATGCAGGGATTTTGGCTACTAAATTATTATATGCGCTTTTTTCTATTTAGTGGAGAGCTATTATTCGTTTAAATATGCACGATATTGACTGGCGATGTACTCAGCAGCTTCATCTACACCCATTTTACCGGTATCAACACTGATATGGCTTAGGCCGGCAAAGCATTGTTGCCGCTCTGCTAACATTTTAGTAATATCCTCTATGGAAGGCTTACCGTAGGGGAGGAGACGGTTGTTTTTGCGGGCGATTCTATTATGGATAACCTCTGGTGGAGCAGTTAACAGCACGAAATAGCCATCTTCTAACAGCAGGTCCAAACTATCCTTGGCCGGGATGAAGCTTCCTCCGCAGGCAATCACTTGGTGCTGCTTTTTCGCTAGTTTGCTAATGACCAATTTTTCTTCAGAGCGGAAACGGATCTCCCCATGTTTATGAAAAAGCTTAGGTAAGTCCATCCCCGTGACATCACGAATCGCATCGTCTGTATCGGCAAAGTCATAGTTAAGAAGGCGGGCAAGGTTGCGTCCGATAACCGTTTTTCCGCTGCCCATAAAACCGACGAGAATAATATTAGATTTTTTGTCTGTCCTGACCGTTATAATTGCCCCCTTCAGAGATTTTATCTGCTCAATAATTCTCAATTTGAAGAGCCGATACCTTCTCTTTTATGCAAGAATGTTTCAACAAATAGCGACATAAAAGATGTTGAATGCATAATTATTAAAAGAAAAGGCTTGAAATATGAACATAAATTCGTTAAACTATATTTAATAATACATTTCTTGAAATTTTTCCCTAAGGAGCAGATATGAAAATAGTTATAATCTATAATGCCAAAAGGGAAAGAAGCGTTGAATTTACCTCTACGCTCTCTAAATATCTCTATGACCATGGGGCAGAAATTATGCCTTGTCAGGATAAGCCAGGGTTCTCCATCGATGACTTGGAAGGAGTAGATTTTTCCTCTTGCGATGCAGGGATAGTATTAGGTGGTGACGGCACTCTCTTGGCTGCCGTAAGGGCTTTATCTGTTTTTGATATACCTCTTTTTGGCGTTAATATGGGGCGTGTCGGCTTTTTATCTTCCACTGAGGCAGATGATGCTTTAGCTGCTGTTGATAAATTGTTAGCTGGTCAGTATATCATTAGAGAAAGATTGATGATCAAGTCGTCCTTAATTCGTCATGGACAGGAAAAATCCGTTTATACTGCTTTCAATGATTTTGTGGTCAGCTCAGGGGAATATTCTCGAGCCATTACCTTTGACCTAAGTATTGATTCACAGGCGATTGATTCATATAATGCCGATGGGGTGATAGTTTCCACTCCTACTGGTAGTACTGGGTATTCTTTATCCGCTGGGGGACCGATTCTGATGGATGATATGGATATCACCCTTATTACCCCCATCTGCCCCCATACTTTTTTTTCGCGTCCAATCGTTGCTTCGGCTGGTAGTGAGATTGATATTGTCTTTAAGAGCGATTCACATACGGCTTTTTTGACAGCTGATGGTCAGTTTAGAGTCACGTTGGCTAAGAATGATTTGGTATCAATCTCTGCCGCAGATAAAAAGGCCAAGATTATTCAGTTTGGCCCGGATGATTATTTTGAACGGATCAAGAAAAAAATTTATCGTAAAGGCGAGAACTAGTCGCTAAAAATAGGGCAGTATTTTTAGTTACTGTAGAGTTTATAGCGTGAGGGGAGAAATTAAGTATGAAAACACGGCGTCATAAACTAATCAGAGAAATTATCGAACAACAAAATATTGAAACCCAATATCAATTGACAGAAGCTTTAGCTAAATATGGGATGAATGTCACCCAGGCGACGATCTCGCGTGATATTAAAGATCTGGGTCTGGTCAAAATTGCCACTGGCGATAACACTTTTTGCTATGGCTTCCCTCCTGGTATGACAACGGTCAATACTTTCGACCGTGTCAAAAGAATGCTGAGGGATAATCTGATCAAAGTCGACGTAGTACGTGATTTAATTATTTTAAAGGCCCTGCCTGGTACTGCCCAGGGTGTGGCTTTTTGCCTGGATGGTCTAGGCTGGAAGGAAATAGTTGGTAGCATTGCTGGTGATGATACCATTTTTGTTGCTGTAAGGGATGAAGATGATATCTATGCCCTGGCAGAAAGAATAAGAGCCCTGATGGCATAAATTTTGCTGAAAAAGAGGGTTATTATGCTTTATGAGATTTATACAGAAAATTTTGCCCTTATCTCTAAATTGAGACTTACCTTAGGTGGAGGTATGAATGCACTAACCGGTGAGACCGGAGCTGGTAAGTCTTTGCTTATTGATGCCGTTTCGCTACTGATTGGTGCACGGGGCAGCGATACTTTTATCCGCAGTGGCTGTGATAAATGCTTGATCGAGGGCGTTTTTTGGCCACCTTATCCACAGTCTGCTGTAGACTTTTTGCATAATCAGGATATTGATGATAGCGATAATATTATTCTCAGCCGCGAATTAGTAAGAGGTGGCAGGAGCGTAGCACGGATCAATGGCCGTGCTGTTAGTTTATCCTTAATGCGTGAATTAGGCCGAATGCTGGTAAATATCCATGGCCAACAGGAACATATGCTGCTGCTAGAAGATGAGCAGCAGTTGTTATTATTAGATAGCTTTGAGCCAGACTTAGCTCCTTTGCTGGCTAAGACTGCCGATGCCTATCAGAAAATGCAAGATGCCCGTAAGAAGGTTGCTGAATATGAGAATGACCGTGAGCGCCGGACTGCGCGGATGGAGGAGCTGGCTTATCTTATTGATGAATTAGAAAAAGCTGATTTGCACCCAGGGGAGGATCAGGAGCTGGCTGATGAGGCAAGATTGCTGGCCCATGGAGAAAAGCTTTACCAACTGTCTGCTGATGCTATCAGTGCTCTCAATGGCAATGGTGCGGCTATTGATAGCTTGAATGCGGCTTTGGCAGCAGTAAAGAATATTGCTGATCTTGATAATAAGGCAGAGAACCTATCTTCACGTTTACAAAGCATTTTTTTCGAGGCTGAAGATGTCAGCAGGGAGCTGATTGCCTATCGTGATCGTGTGGATCTCGATGCTTACCGCCTAGAAGCAGTTGATGCCCGTTTGAGCCTAATCAATAAGCTGAAAAAGAAATATCATAGTGATCTGGACCAGCTGCTAGACCTGCTGATACAGTATCAAAAAGAAATGGCGGCTTTAGAAGAGCTATCCATTTCTGGCGATTCTTTATACCAAGCACAGCAACAAGCCCAAGCAAAATATGAGCAAATAGCCGGACAATTGAGTATAGCTAGGGCAAATGCCGCCCAATTGCTCGGTGAGGCTGTTACTCGAGAACTGCATTTATTGGCTATGCCAGCGGCTACTTTCCAGGTAGATCTGCCGCAGATAGCGCCATCAGCTAAAGGTAATGAGCGGGCTTTATTTATGATTCAACCCAATACTGGAGAGCCATTTATGCCAGTTGCCAAGATTGCTAGCGGCGGTGAATTATCCCGTATCGTCTTGGGCTTGAAAGTTATTCTCTCCCGAATGGATACGGTGCCTACCTTGATCTTTGATGAGGTCGATACTGGTTTGTCTGGCCGAGCTTTGGTTTCTGTTGCGCAGCGTATTGCGATGGTGGGCGAGAGTGCTCAGGCCTTGGTAGTAACGCATAATGCTGTTATGGCAGCAGCGGCGGCTCATCAGATCATGATTGAGAAGCATGAAGAAGCCGGGCGTACGGTTGTTTCCGCCCATAATCTCAGTGATACGGAGCGAATTGATGAGATCGCTAGAATGATAGCTGGAGATAAAGCAGGGGATACTACCCGTATCCAAGCGCAGGAACTGCTGGAAATGATGCAACAGCCAAGCCTTTTTTAGCTAAGAGGGGATTATTGATGGTGCTAACGCATTTTAAAAGGCGGCATTTAATCCTGGAGCTGCTAACTTTAGTAGCTCTAATTTCTTTTGCGCTCTTTTTGGCTTTTCAATGGCAGACAATTATCGAACCGCTGCCTACTCATTTTGGCTTTGATGGACAACCAGATGCTTGGGGAGATAAAAGCAGCTTATTAGTTTCGCTGGTTATTGTTGTCGTAATATACATTCTGCTTTTGGTAGTTGAATTTTTCCCCCGCATTTGGAATTTTCCTGTTGCTGTTAATGAGCAGAATCGCGAAAATCTTACCACTATGGCATTGGATATGTTTGTATTGCTTAAGCTTGTTATTGTGGTAGCATTTGGCTTGATAGATTATTGGACCATTACTGCTCGTGCTCTACCTATATGGTTCTTACCCCTGTTTTTGGTGATTTTATTTGGCGGAGTAGGATTCTTTGTTTGGCGTATGGTTCACTATAATTCACAGTTGGCTAAAAACAATTCGGATAGTAAAACTAATTAGGGAGAGAAGTTGATGTCAGTAGATAGCATTCTTTTTGATTTAGATGGCACCCTCTGGGATTCAGTGGCTGCGGTGACACTTTCTTGGCAGCGGGTAATCTCCAGATATCCAGGATTGCGTGGCCCAGTGAGTGATGCGGAGCTGTCGGAGTGCATGGGCTTGACCACCGATGAGATCGCAGCAGCTATTTTTCCTGATATACCGCAGCAACTCAGAGATGAGATTGTTGAAGAATGCTTTGTTGAGGAGCATGCTTGCTTACGTCAGATGGGTGGTAAGATTTATCCTGGGGTAGCAGAAGCGCTCGAGCATCTTTCCAGCTCTTATCCGCTGGCGATAATCAGCAACTGTGAACTCGGCTATATCGAATGCTTCCTGGAAGTGACTGGTTTTGGTAAATATTTTCGAGATTTTGAAAGCTTTGGTGCCACCGGTAAACAAAAGGGAGAGAATATCTTAGCAGTGATGCAACGATTGGGAAGCAAGTCTGCTGTTTATGTAGGGGATATTATTAAAGATCAGCAGGCCGCTGCGTATGCTGGTATCCCCTTTGTTTTTGCCCGCTATGGTTTTGGACAGGGTAAATTAAAACCTTCTCATTGGGATTATGCGATAGATAGTTTATTGGAACTAGTTCCCTGGATAACAACAATCAGCCGTTGAGCAACGGCTGATTGTTGTTATCATTCAAAATAATTATTATTTTGGAAAGAAGACTTACTTTATGCCAATAACTGTTGGTATATTTTTTCATCACTATCAGTAAAAACATTGAAAATTACTTTTTGGGGATATTGATGCTTGTCTAAATAGTCCAGGACAGTATGCACAGCTATTTCTGCTGCCTGCTGCTGGGGAAAATGAAATACCCCAGTTGAGATACAACAAAAGGCGATGGTGGCTAGCTGCCTTTCTTGAGCTATTTGTAACGATGAAGAATAGCAGCTGGCTAAGAGCTGGATATCTTTATCTGTAGGGATATCCTCCACGATCGGCCCAACAGTGTGGATAACATAGGTAGCAGGCAGGTTGTAGCCTTTCGTTATTTTAGCTTGCCCGGTTGCTTCCTGATGTCCCTGGGCATTCATTATTTGATAACATTCCTCGCGCAGTTGCAAGCCTGCTGCCGAATGAATGGCATTATCGATGCAATTATGGCAGGGGATAAAGCAGCCTAATAAAGAGGAATTAGCCGCATTGACGATAGCATCTGCCTGTAAAGTAGTAATATCTCCCCGCCATATAGCCAGACGGGGATATCTGCTGGAGGTGGGAATATCTTTAGCAGAGGTTATGGTTTTTGTTTGTTGTTCTTCTTGCAAAAACTGATCTTGTATTTGCAGGAATTCTGCACTCAGGGGGGCTGGTTCACGAGTATTCATCATGGCTCGTAGCAGCTGTCTAAGCTCCGAATAGTTGTTTGTCATCATTAGACTTTTATATTGCGGACGTTCAGAGATGAGATACTTGAGCAGATAACAAAGTTTAGCTTTCTGGTCGATGGGGCTCACCTTCTTTATTATATTTATATTGATTTATTTTATCATACGCCCTCGCTGCCAGCTTGTAAAGTAGGCACCTTTTTGTTACTTGGTATTTTGTTATTGCAATAAGTGTAGATGATTTTCCGCTTTGCCAGATGTGATTAGGAGGTTTAAGGGATTTTATCGCGAATATGATAAATTTAGGTGTATTGAACATTTGTTTACATAAAAGATAACAACGATTATAGGGAGGCAATCAGATGTATTCAAAAGATCAGATTTTGGAAATATTCAAAGAAAAGGAAGTCTTATTATCAGGACATTTTCGTTTGACATCAGGTAGACATGCTGCTTATTATATGCAGTGCGCCCGCCTGCTCCAATATCCTGATGTTGCTGGCCCTTTGTGCGAGCAATTAGCTAGTAACTTTGCCAACCAGGGGATAACCGTTGTTGTCGGTCCTGCTATCGGTGCGATACCCCTTTCTTATGAGGTAGCGCGCGTATTAGGTGTTAAATCTATCTTTGCCGAACGGGAAAATGGCGAGATGACTCTGCGTCGTGGTTTTGAGGTCTCTCCTCAGGATAAGGTTTTGGTGGTAGAAGATGTGATAACTACCGGAGGCTCTGTTAAAGAGGTTATTTCCCTGATGCAGGCTAAAGGAGCAGAGGTTGTTGGCGTGGGAGTGTTAGTTGACCGTAGTAATGGTAAGATTGACTTTGGCGTACCGCTGGCTTCTTTGGTATCGATTGAGATTGAGAGCTTTGAGCCGGATCAATGTCCCCTGTGTGCAGAAGGGAAAATTCCGGTGGTCAAACCAGGCAGCCGTAGCTAGAAGCTAATGCATTGACTTCGCGGTAACGCGGATACATCTTTGATCGCATGAAAGGTATCGAAAAGATATGCGTAAAATAACCATCTTTGACACTACTCTGCGTGACGGTGAGCAAACTCCAGGGGTCAATTTGAATACCCGGGAAAAAGTAGAACTGGCTAAAGAGTTGGCTGCTACGGGTGTGGATATTATTGAGGCTGGTTTCCCTTCTGCCAGCTCTGGTGATTTTGATGCGGTTTTAGCTATTGCTAGAGAGGTTCAAGGGGTCAAAACCGCTGGTTTGTGCCGGGCAGTTACCTCCGATATCCAACGGGCCTGGGAAGCCTTACGTTATGCCGAGCATCCTCTGATTCATATTGTTATTGCTACTTCTGAGCGTCACATGATGTATAAGTTGAAAATGAGCGAGGATGAAGTGCTCAAGGCTGCTGTTGAGTCCGTAAAGCTGGCTAAATATTATTGTGATGATATTGAGTTTTCTGCTGAGGATGCCACTCGTTCTAACCCTGACTTTTTATGCCGGGTTTTGGAAAAGGTGATCGCTGCCGGAGCTACTACAGTCAATATCCCGGATACAGTCGGTTATATCATGCCGTCTGAATATGCGGATTTGGTCACTATGGTGAAAAACAATGTGGCTAATATCGATAAGGCTAAGATTTCTGTCCATTGCCATGATGATTTAGGGATGGCGGTCGCCAATAGCTTAGCTGCGATAAAAGCTGGCGCTGACCAGGTAGAGGTTACAGTGAATGGCTTGGGTGAGCGTGCTGGCAATGCTGCTATGGAAGAAGTAGTGATGGCTCTTCACACTAGGGAGGATTATTACCAAGCAGAAACAAATATCAATACACGAAGGATCTACCGTCTCAGCCGCATGGTCAGTAAATATACTGGGGTGGAAATAGCTCCCGGCAAAGCCATTGTTGGTGATAATGCCTTCCGGCATCAGAGCGGTATTCACCAGCATGGCGTCTTGGCTGACCGGGAAACTTATGAGATCATGTCTGCTGAGAGTATCGGTAGATATGATGTTAATTCTTTGGTCTTGGGTAAACTATCCGGTCGACATGCTTTTAAAGAGCTTTTGGTAGAAAACGGTATCCATCTTGATGATGCTACTCTTGACCGTGCCTTTAAGAAGTTTAAGATTATTGCTGATAGAAAAAAAGAGCTTACACTTAAAGATATCATGGCTATTGTCGAGGATAGGATGGGCGAAGTTCCTCCTACAGTAGAGCTGGTGAATTATCAAATACTGTCTTGTAATAATGTTTCTTCTACTGCCACGGTAACCTTGAAAAGAGGAGAGGATACTCTGCAGACGGCCGCTATTGCCGGCGGTCCAGTTGATGCGGCTTTCAAAGCCATTACTGAGATGATAGGGATGGATATTTCTCTTGAGAGCTATGGTATTAAGGCTATTACTGAAGGAACAGATGCTTTAGGCGAAGTTACGGTACGCGTCAAGTATAAGGATAGCATTTTCCTGGGCAAAGGCATTAGTACAGACGTGATAAAATCGAGTATGCTGGCGTATATAAATGCTATCAATAGGATTTACGCTGAAGGGATTTTTGAACAATAAAGCTAGAAAAATAAAAGGAGAGTAAAAAATGGTTTTTGACAAGATCGCTGACATCATTGCGGACAAACTGGATATTGAAAGAGATTTAATCAAACCGGAGAGCAGCTTTGATGATATGGAAGTGGATTCTCTCTATATGGTAGAGATTATGCTTTCCATTGAAGAGGAATTTAATATTACTATTGAAGATGCTTCAGAGATGAAAACCGTTGCTGATCTATGTGATTATGTGACTAAAAATACTAAATAAATTTTTATCACTTGACAATATTTTCTGCATAAGATATAGTATAAAAAATTATTGAATGTATCTCTTTGCACTGCCAAACGTTCGCATGGGTGCGGACGCCATACAGTACAAACTGAGCAGGCGATGATCCAAGGTAGGATCATGGGGCCGGGCCGTTACTACGGCAGCAGATGATAGCTCATCTGTGGGACAGTAAATAATCCCACAGATGAGCTTTTTTAATTCTGAGGAGGTCGGTATTTTATGGACAACACCAGGGCGCGATATTCAGGTTTAACCACCGAAGAGGCCACAAGGCTACAAGAATTATTTGGCCGAAATGAACTGCATCCAGAGCCCAAGAGCAGCGCCTGGCGTAAATTGTTACATATTGTTTGCGAGCCGATGTTTATGCTTCTTTTGGTCGCAGCTGTTATCTATTTCCTGCTGGGAGAGCCTCGCGATGGAGCTATTATGCTCATTTTCGTGGTAGGGGTTATCAGCATTGATGTGATCCAAGAATGGAAAACAGATAAGACTCTAAAGGCTTTATGCGATTTGTCCGCTCCACGGGTAAAGGTGATTCGCGATGGTCACGAGCAAGAGATAGCCAGTGCAGATTTGGTGCCCGGTGACTTGTTATTGATTTGCGAGGGGAGCAAAATTCCGGCAGATGGAGTGATACTCCAATGCAATGATCTATGTATTGATGAAAGCTCCCTGACTGGAGAATCTGAAGGAGTATGGAAGAGATCTACTGATCCAGGGCAGGTCAATGATGATTACTGGCGCCAAGATTATTGTTATGCCGGCACTTTAGTCATTCAGGGGTCTGCTAGTATCCGCGTAGAAAAAATTGGTGTGGATACTGAGTATGGCAAGATCGGTGTTGCGGTTGGGGAGGCTCCTTTGGAGGCGACCCCTTTACAGCGTCAGACTGCATCTTTGGTTAAATTGTGTGCTTGGATAGCATTGTTCCTATGTCTTTTCGTTGCTATTATCACTTTTATTAATTTTGATGCTGTGGCGTTTGAGGATAGGCTGGTTGGCAGTGTGCTTTCCGGTATTACGCTGGCTATGGCTATGATACCAGAGGAATTCCCCGTTATTTTGACTGTCTTTCTGTCGATGGGAGCCTGGCGCTTGGCTAAGAAAAATTCTTTAATCCGCAATCTGCCCTCTGCTGAGACGCTGGGATCAATTTCTGTACTCTGTGTAGATAAAACTGGTACTATTACCATGAATCAGATGCAGGTTCAAAAAACCTGGAGCCCGGAGAATGATTTAGCGCAGTTGTGTTTGATTATGGGGTTAGCCTGTGAAAGTGATGCCTATGACCCTATGGAAAAGGCTATGTTAAGTTACTGTGAGCAAATGGGGTTGGAGTGTAAGGAGCTGTTTCGCCATCAGTTGATTCAGGAATATCCCTTTACCAATGAGCTGAAGATGATGGGGCATGTTTGGCAGATGGATGATGGGATTATGGTAGCTGCTAAAGGTTCTCCAGAGCGATTGCTACAGTTATGTGATTTAACAGAAGCAGAACAGAGTAAGACCGAAGAGAAAATGTTGGCTATGTCTCAGTCCGGACTACGGGTTATCGCTGTTGGCCAGCAAAAGATAGAATCCTCTCAGGAGATACCTGCCGATATCAACAGCTGTCAGCTGCATTTTCTGGGACTAATTGGTCTAGCTGATCCTCCGCGGGAGCATATCCAGGAGGATATCCGCACCTGTGCCAAGGCCGGCGTCAGGGTTGTGATGATTACCGGTGATAATGGCAGTACCGCTGCGGCTATAGCTAAACAGGTTGGCATTCGTGGCTGGAATCAGGTACTAACAGGCGATATGCTGGATAAAATGAGCGACGAGGAATTATGTGAGGCGGTTAAAACAGTAAATATTTTCTCACGGGTGATACCTGAGCATAAGATGCGAATAGTCCGTGCTTTTCAGAAAAACGGCAATATCGTAGCCATGACTGGAGATGGAGTCAATGATGCCCCTGCACTTAAGTATGCTGATATTGGTATCGCCATGGGTAAGCGCGGTTCTGAGGTGGCTAGAGAAGCTGCTGATCTGGTTTTGATGGACGATAATTTCTCTACCATAGTTGATACGATTCGTGACGGACGAAGGATTTATGATAATATTCGCAAGGCGGTTGGCTATGTTTTTACTATCCATATCCCGATCGCTCTATCATCATTATTAGCTCCTATGCTGGGGATAACAGCCCCTGCTTTAATGCTATTGCCATTACATGTGATGCTTCTGGAATTAATTATCGACCCGACTTGTTCCATTGTTTTGGAACGCCAGCCCGCAGAGGATGATATTATGGAGCGTCCGCCGCGTGCCCCTCAGGCGAAGATTTTGACGGCTAGCTTATTGCTTAAGAGTGTTATCCAGGGGGTGATTATCTTTGCCGTCTCTTTTGGTGCTTATTTCATTGCCCTGGCTGGTGATCCTGCCAATGCTCCTTTAGCCCGTTCTCTAGGTTTAGCCATAATTATGCTGGCAAATCTTTTCTTGGTACAGGTCAATAGTTCGCAACATAGCTTTGCTATTACCACTGCCAAAAGACTGATTCATGATAAGGTGATGTGGGCCGTCAATATTCTCACTATTGCTGGCTTAGTGGTAATTTTATATAGCCCGCTGAATAGTTTTTTAAAACTGGCACCGCTTTCGTTTGGCCAACTTTTATGCGCCATTGGCCTGGCTGCTGGATCTGTCCTATGGTATGAGTTGGTTAAGGTCTATCAGCAGGCTAAATTAAGAAAAGATAAAAAAATAACGGATATGGCTATTAATAACTAAATAAAAAGGGTCTTTTAAGACGATTTTGCTCTTTTAACCATTTAATTGTCATGCTATAATAAAAAAGCTGTACAATAAACTTGGTTAAGGATGGTATAATATGTGGTTTTTATTATCTCTCGGCGCTATTTTAGCTTGGAGCGGTTCAGACCTTTTTAGCAAAATCGGTTCTAAGCCCAATGATAAATATAGCCATTGGAAGCTGGTAATGGCAGTAGGTCTAGTCATGGGTATCCATGCTATTGTCCAGTTATGTTCAGGAGTAGAATTTTCTTTCCAGGATATTATCGTTTATTTACCAGTATCTGCCCTCTATATTTTGTCAATGATCTTGGGATATGTTGGTTTGCGTTATATCGAACTATCAATCTCATCCCCTATCTGCAATTCTTCAGGAGCGGTAGTTGTTCTTCTTTGTTATTTTATCCTCAAAGAAAGCATTGGGGGTTGGCAGCTGCTGGCAGTTATCCTGATCTGCACCGGTGTGGTTGGTCTAGCTGTAGTAGAAAAACGTCAGAGCGATGCCATCCGTGCTGCTAGAAGGGAAGTTGCAAATGTCAAATATACCAGCAGCGTGCTGGCGATCATTTTCCCGATCCTATATTGTATCTTAGATGCTTTAGGCACCTTCGCCGATGCTTATTGGCTGGAAATGTTCATTGAGGAGACTCAGGCTAATATGGCCTATGAGTTTACTTTCCTGGCCATGGCGATTTTTGGCTTCATTTATGTTGTTATCATTAAAAAACAGAAGATCATCATTGCTCAGGAAAAGGCTAAAATAGCAGCTGGTATTTGTGAGACAGCTGGGCAATTCGCCTATATTTTCGCGATTGGGGCCAATGCCATTTTAGCTGCACCGGCTATTAGCTCTTACTGTGTCTTTAGTGTTTTATGGAGCCGTATCTTTCTTAAAGAAAAATTATCTCGCGCTCATTATATAGTGATCTCTTTAGTTTTGGTAGGTATTGTCATTCTCGGTATTTTTGATGTTTAACAATAGTAAATATTTATGAAAAAGGGTGCTTAGTTCAACCTAAGCACCTTTTATTTCTATTGATTCTGATTTCTATTAATGTTTTTGGCACCTTTTTTATTACTCGCTAACGGGATATCATAAATGTCTGTAAATGATTCTACCTCTTCCAAATCAAAAGGAGGTACTTGAGTGAGGCCAGTACATTCGGTCATTGATGCTACATTTTGTTCCTTGTCAAAAAATGAATCGGTGTCACTAGTTATTTTGCGTTTATCGACCATGATAGTGTCTCCATCTTCTTTTTGAAGTTATTATGCCGATATAAATAAAAAATATCCTCATATCAAGTATAATAATTTTTTGTGGAGAGGCTGCGGATAATGTATAAACAAACACCAGGAGCTTTTGATAAATGCTCCTGGTGTTTTGCGTATCCCTGCTTATGCTGCTCCCATTGCTCCATCCACTGCATATACAGCGGCACTCACATAGCTTACCTAATCAGAGATCAAGACTGCTACTATATTGATAACTTACTTTGTAATAGCAAAACATCTAAAAAAAGTATTGGCGGCAATGTCTGCTTTATATTTTGAAGCAGTTTTGGAAGAGAACAACCCAATTCTAAATAACAGTACGAAAGCATAGCTATAAAGTTTTTAGTTATATTATTATATTATATAGCTTTACAGTTTCTAACCTTTGGAGAGGTTGTTGCTTTGTTTATTTCAGTTTTCCGCCATCCTGGAAGGCGTTGCCGACCTTTTCTCCCAGCACATGATAGCTGTTATGAGCTGGTTCAAAGGAGATGGGACGGAATTTGGTGAAATCAATGCTACCCTCAGCATCAAGCACACTTTCATCAGCGCTTACGTTAACGATTTGTCCGATGATATTGCCATCCTCATTGACTTTTAGAAATTGACATTCCAAAGCTACTGGTAATTCATCGATCAGTGGCGCGTCTACAAATTCGCTCTTGGTTACATGAAAACCTGATTTTTCCATCTTTTGGGGCTCGTTGTTAGCAGAGATAATGCCGACATAATCAGCAGAAATAACATGTGCAGCATCGGCGAAGCTGACCGTAAAAGCCTTTCTTGCTTTAATATTAGCCGTAGTTTTATGGCCTGCACTTAGGCAGAGTACCACCTTATCTGCATTATACAAGCCGCCCCAGGCAGCATTCATTGCATCAGCACTGCCATCTTCATTATAAGTGCCGATGATCAATACTGGCAAAGGATATAGCCAGGGCTTTGTTCCAAAATTTTTCCTCATAGTTATCGACTCCTTTTTATTTTTGTTCATCTACTGGAGGGACCATCTCTGCATATCCCTTCAGCATTTCCGGCGTGCTAGTGTAATAGCGTTTTTGTTTGTCCAAGGCGGCGATTTTTGCCATCTCCTCGTCGGTTAAAGAGAAATCAAATATATCAAAATTGTCTTTGATATGGGCAGGGCTCTTAGAGCCAGGGATGACAATGTTGCCATCTTGGATATGCCAGCGTAAAATGATCTGAGCATTAGATTTGCCATATTTTTGGCCTAATTCGCTAAATAATGGCTCTTCAATGAGTTTTTTATCTCCATGACCTAGTGGATACCATGCCTGAATGGTGATGCCTTCTTTATCAAGGAATTTCTTTAGCTCTTTCTCTTGGGAATAGGGATGCACCTCAGTCTGCAGCACAGTAGGTTTGATCTCGCAGATATTCATAATTTCCTCTATCTGCTCTACAGTGAAGTTAGAAAGGCCAATGGCTTTTACTTTATTTTCTTTATAGGCCTTCTCCATCAGCTTATACCCAGCGATGTAGTTGCCAGCCGGTTGATGAATGAGCAGCAGGTCGATATAATCGGTATCCAGCCTCTCCAGCGTTTTGGCCACTGCATTGTCTTGCTCGTAAAAGCTGGGCCAGAGCTTGGTCTCCAGGAAAATTTCCTCTCGCTTGAGCCCAGAGCGTTTCATACCGCGGCCAACAGCACGCTCATTGACATAAGCGTTAGCCGTATCGATGAGACGATAGCCACATTCCAAAGCACTGATGACAGAGGACTCGGCCTCATCAGGAGACAACAAAAAAGTACCGATACCCATCATTGGCATTTTGATTCCATTGTTTAAAGTTACGTATTCCATAAAACAACATCCCTTCTATAGTTTTATATTTATATTTCAAAACTTTTTATCCTGCTTTAAGCTTTTAGATCAAGATGATGTGCTAATAAATTTTACCCATATCCGGACAATAATATTGAGGAACTTTGGGGAGTAGATTAAGTGATGCTTTCCCAATGGATAAAGCGTATTCAGCTATTAATTATCCAATTCTTAAGATATCACTAATATATTATGTGGTAATCTTGTTAGTATCTTTTTAACGAATATAATTAGTATTGATCCGTTCTTCCTGTAGGGGAATGACTATTCCTGCCTTTTTGCCTGCTTCAATGCTTTTTAGCAGCCAAGCCATGTTTCTTCCCAGAACGCGCATAATCTGCATTCCTTCTATGTCTTCCTGCACCTGCTCGGGTTTTTGCCCATGCACCATATTCCAATATCGGGAGGTCGCAATAGGCATTTGCGCATACAGCAGATATTTATTAAGTTCATCCAATGTTGCTGTTGTTCCGGCTCTTCTGGCCGAAACGATTGTTGCGCCCGGCTTAAAGGCGAAACAGTTGAGTTTGGCACATTGGTCTACAAAAAACACCCGATCCATAAAAGCAATCATCGATGCTGCTGCTGATGCGAAATGCACCGGTGCACCAAAGATAAAGCCGTCATATTTTGGAGCCATATCGAGGAAAGTATTTACCTGGTCATCATAGCGGCATTTACCCTTTTGCGCACAATAACCACAACCAATACAGCCTGCTATCGGCTGGTTGCCTATCCAAAAATATTCAGTGCTAATATCTTCCTCTTCCAAGGCATGTCCTGCTTCATTTAAGGCTGCATTGGTACATCCCTTATTATGCGGGCTGCCGTTTACTAGCAATACTTTCATCTATTCGCCACCTCCTTGTATTTTTATTATAAATCCGGAGGTTGCAAAGCAGAAGTTTCTATTGGTTGTATAGTATAAACCTAAACGTTATTACTGCTTGTCGTTTCCTGCTTGTAAACCTCTAAAGGTATGGATGTACATGCCCAGTGATACAGGCAGCATAATAACTTCCACTACTAACTGCGTCCAGATCATGCCATAGAGACCGAAAATGATATTCATCAGAATGAGTAGGGGGATATTAAGCAGTCCCTGGCGGCTGAAGGTCAGAATTGCTGATTGAATACCCTTACCCATAGCTTGTAAAGTGTAGCTGATGAGGAAATTTACCGAAGTCAATGGCACTGCCAGACAAGCAATGCGGAGAAAGGTAGCTCCCAGCGTACTGGTTTGCTCCTCCGGGATAAAGATGTGTAAAATTTGCGGTGCTAAAATGGTAAAACAGGCTACAAAACAGGCCGACATTACCAGGGCTGTTTTCCAGGAGAATACTGAAACCTGGCGCATCCGGTTGTAGTTTTTGGCTGCAAAGTTGTAGCCAACCAAGGGCATAAATCCCTGGCATAAGCCCATAGAAACATTTAGCGGGAACTGGTCGATACGCTTAACAATTCCGTAGGCAGCTACCGGGATATCTCCATAACCTGAGGCCAGTCGCAGCATGACCATATTAGATGCGTTGCCCAATGCTGTAGCTAAAGCAGAAGCGAGGCCTACCGAAAAGATCGGCCGCATAAATCTAAAAGTAAAATACCGCGGATGGAGCGAAACTGCTGTTTTATCTTTGAGGCGGAGATATTGAATAGCAAAAAATACTACTGAGGCAATATTGGAAAGGGCAGTGGCAAG
Organism: uncultured Clostridia bacterium; assembly: GCA_944393575.1. Lineage (GTDB taxonomy): Bacteria > Bacillota > Dehalobacteriia > UBA4068 > UBA4068 > HGM13862. Next base: position 3,803 of record CALYAP010000015.1, on the reverse strand, counting down.
AGCAGCTCCAGCTACATCCATATGTAGAATGAAAATCAGGACCGGATCCAGAACCACATTGAGAATGCCGCCGAACATCATTCCAGCACTGGCCTGCTTAGCATGACCTTCACTACGCAGCAGATGTCCTAAGGTTAAGCTCATCATGGTAGGCACTCCACATAGCACTACAACCCATAAAAGATAAATTTCCGCATAGTTATAGGTATCTGGACTGGCTCCGAGAAAATTCAAAAGAGGTATACGGGCTAGATATGTGGCCATAGAAAATACCAGTGTTACTATTGCGCCGCCCCATATACTGAACGCAGCTACATACTTAATATCTTTGTGGTTTTGCACTCCCATCATACGGGAAATGAGGCTGCTGCCGCCCAACCCAAACAGATTGCTCAAGGCAGTCAGCAGATTGAACCAAGGTTATACTAGGGAGACCGCCGTTACCATGGTGGGATCATCGATTTGGCCAATGAAAAAGGTATCAGCCAGGTTGTAGATCATTGTTACTACCTGGCTGATGATAGTAGGGATGGCCAGAGCTGCAACGGCTTTATGTACCGGCATTTCTGCAAATAAAAATTTTTCCGATGGCTCCTCCATTGTTGTTAATTCCTTCTTCCCACGACAAAAAGTATGCCCCTTCTGCCAATTACAGAAAGGGCGATATCTCTATGAATTTAAATCGATTTGCCAGCATTAAACGCTTCTTGCATAGCGGTGGTCTTTAAGACCTCCCCTTTTAAGTAAACACCAGCTCCATAAATTACACCTCGTACCCTAGATCCTGGCAGGCAGTCGGTAAATCCACGCAAACTTTCGATAGCTCGTTCCATTGACTCAGCACCTGCTGCAGCAGTGGCAATCAAATAAAAATCCTTATTTTTGATCGCTGTATAACAGGGGAGTGTGCGGTCAATCATAGTTTTCATTTGTCCTGACATGGAATAAAAGTAAACTGGGGTAGCCAATACAATGACGTCGGCGGCGATCATTTTGGCTAATAGATTAGCCATATCATCTTTTTGTACGCATTTACCTGTACTGCGGCAGCCATAACAGGCTTGGCAGGGAAGAATATGCAAATCGTTTAGATAAATCTTTTCCGTTATATTGCCTGACTCATCGGCGCCACGAATCAGTTCGTCACATAATAAATCCGAATTACCACCCTTACGGGGGCTGCCGGCTATAACCATAATTTTTTTATTCATCTTTTATCTCTCCTTTAGTTGCTATCAAAGATTCCCGATAACCACTCGTCATAGGTGGCAATCCAACCTTCTTGCGCACCGAATCCATGAGGCCTTCCCTCCAGCTGTAGCCGCGACACGTCGACGCCAGCTTCCTCTGCTGCGTCGGCATTAGCCAGAAACTGGTCATAGAATGGATCTCGGGTGCCATAGCAGTAAAAGGTTGGCGGTAGATTACCCGACCTCAGTAGCTCCACATCAGTGGTACCAAAACTCAAACGGCCATAAAAAGAGTAGATCATGCCGCAGGCTGCTGCATCGGCAGAAATTTCGTCCAGAGCATCTGGCTGATAGCTTGCATCTAGTGCATTACCGTTAACAAAGCCATCAAAGTTTAAGAGCATCTCTCCACACAAAATTCCCCCAGCAGAAAAGCCCATAACAGCGATATCTTTTTCCTCGATACCATATTCCTGAGCATGAGCCCGTACAAAACGTACTGCTCTAGCTAAATCCAAGGCTCCTTCTTGTTGGGTATAGGGCCGCAGTCGGTAGTCCACAACAAAACTTTGGTAGCCCAGCTCCCTTAAAGCTTCCGCTACATCTATTCCCTCTGGCTGATCACTGCGGAACTGGAAGGCGCCGCCAGGGCAGATCAGCACTGCTCCTTTTATTTCTACGCCTTCCGCCACAGGAAAACTGGTAATATAGGGACGAAAATCCGGGTCGTCTGAATACCCTCCGTTGTTGACGGTATATTCCGTGGTGGCGGGTACATTGCCTTCATCCCATAGATAGAGCATTTGCTGTTCATTTGGCAACACTGTTGCAGTAGCTACGGTATTACCCTCGCCACTTTCCGGCACAAAGGTGTTGTCCAGAAGTTCTAGTCCCTGTGCCCAGGCAATAATTTCTTCCTCAGGTGTATCTGCTGAGAAAAACAATGCGCTATTGCCTAGTAGTGCCCCAGGCTGAAGTTCCGAGATAGTGGAAAAAATTGTAGCAGAATCGTTGCCTTCACCGCTGAAAAAAGGGTAAATAGTCCTTGCTCCAAGATCATTGCTCTGTAAAAAAGCACGGACTTGCTGTGGCAAATTGTTATTTGAAGCTGTAAAACCGAGTAGAATAAACTCATAGGCAGAAAAATCATTAATAGTGTTTGTTTCTATCTCGTAGAGATCACCGCCCAGCGTTTCTTGAAGCAGCAGGACAGTTTGTTCAACTATATTTCCTGTTTCTTCAGCATCATAAATAATGACAATGTTGGAACTAGATAAGTCCATCGTGTTTTCCTCCTTGCTAGGCGATAGGCTGCTGAGTTGCGAAGATAGCATCTGCTCACTGCTGCAGGCAGCTAAACTGATTATGCTAGCGAGAATAAATAAGGTAGTAAGAATTTTTTTCATAGCTAAACCAGCTCTTTTCTTATCTCTTTTTGGCATCTTTAACATCTGGTTGGTTCTTATTTTTTAGTTATTACATCTGAGCTTCCCAAAAAGCAACTGCGTCTTCAATCCATCCTTCTGCTATAGTACCGGTTCCTAGTCCAAAGCCATGAGAGAGACCAGGATAATGATGAAATTCAGTAGGTATGCCTAAATTGCCCAGCGCTTCGATACGGCGCTCCATGGTACGCCAGTTAGCAATGCCGTCATTTTCTCCCACACAGGCAAAGGTAGGTGGATCGTTTTCAGTATAATCAGAATGTCCGGTATATTGCATAATCACTGTGCCTGGTTGCGGCAGAGCGTCTCCGCCAAAAGCAGCTGAACCGTAGGACCCAAGCCATGCCGCCATTCTGGCTCCCGCAGAACCACCCCAAAGAGAATAACAGTTCGTATCCACTTCTAATTCATCTGCATGGGTGAAAATAAAGCTAATCGCTCGGGCTAGATCCTCGCAGGCGGTCTGTGCTCCAGGACGATAGATTAGAGCAAAGGCATTATAGCCCATTTGTGAAAGCTCTAGCGCATGAGGAAAACTGTCCTGCATGGCTCCCACATAAGCAAAGCCGCCGCCAGCATTGCAGATGGCGAATTTTTCACCGGGGTTTCCTTTGAAGAAGAATAAGCCTGTATTTTCTTTACGCGGATCCGCATCCTTTTCTGTCTCTGTATAAATATCATAGAACACAATTTCGCCAGCTGCTGCGTGGTCATGCAAGTAATTGACGATTTCTACTGTCTCATTCGGATCAATATTGGTATACCAGGTCAGACGAAGTTCTCCGAGGGTATCACCGCTGTAGTACCAATTGTTTACTGGAAAAATCAGCCGTCCGTACTCTCCGAAAACCGGATCATCGATAACAGCTGATATTTTAGTATCCACGGTAAATTGTTCATGAGGGTTTTCTTCTGCTACCTGCACAGAATTCACTCCTTCTGCATTCTGCTGGTTACTCTGATTGATTGGTGTTTCACTGGCAACTCCGTCCTGATGATTATCGCACCCAGCCAGGCGCACTATGATGCATAACCAAACTGCCAGAAATATTTTTTTGTTCATTTTGCTTCACCAGTCTTTCTGTGGTGTTGTTTTAATTATAAAAAAATAGAGACTTCAACAGAAGTCTCTATTCGTTATATAGTATATACCAAAAGGTTAATAGTT